>DATIPW010000023.1:0-1927 GCA_035471605.1 Anaerolineales bacterium
CATTGTTCCCTGGCGCGCCCGACCAAGGTCAGCATGTTCCGCCTGTGGAGGGCCTCCGCCAGCCCGCCGAGATAGACACGGCTCTTCCCGCTGTCCTCCAGGCCGGCCCCCTCAAGCGGATCCGCGGCTGTCTTGCGCCGGGCCGCGGCCCTGGCAAATTTCTTGATATTGGCCAGATACGCCAGGTTTTCCTTCACCGCGGCCTCGATCTCGCCGCGCAGGATAATATCACCGTGCCCCTGAACGATATTCTCCAGGCCCATGCGGCCCATCTTCCGGATGGATGCGGCAATTTCATCCAGGTCTCCATCAACAATGTACGGCAACGGCATAAAGGCGTCACCTGCGAAGAGCACGCGATCCTCCTCCACCAGCACGGCAATGCCATCTTCGCTGTGGCCGGCCGCCGGCAGGAGAATCAGGTTCTTCTTCCCCACTCTCAGGTTTAGCTGCCCCGTCTCAAAGGTCAGTTGAGGCAGCACGATCTTGACCTGTCGAAAGGCTGCATTCTGCCTGCGCGCCGACTCCAGCGATGGTATGCCGCGCTCGACAAGAAGTTCCCTGCAGCGGACGTGGCTGATTGCGGTGGCAGCGGGGAAGAAGCAGGTTCCCCAAGCGTGATCTGCATGATAGTGCGTGTTGACCACGTAGCGCACCGGCACGCCGAGTTCGTGCTCAATGAACTCCCGCATGCCGAGCGTCTCGTCCGGGAGAGCCAGGGTATCGATTACAACTGCCCACTGCGGTCCGCAGACTACGCCGGCCGTCACCTGGGCATAGACCTCGCTTTGGAACCAATAGACGTTTTCAGAGATTCGTTCGCGATGCACGCTCGGTCCTCATTTCTGGCTCAAAAATAGCACAAGGACCAAGCATAGTCAAGTTGTCTAGATGACTGCTGCTGGAGCCTGCGGCGGTGCCAGGGTCTCACATGCCGTTGGTGAGCTTGAGGGCCACTGTGTTCGCGCGGCCGTTGGGCGACAGGTCAGGCTGTGGGATCCCGCTCCGTCCGGGCTAGCGGGCTCCGGCGCGGCCGAACTGCCGCTCAAGCATTGTGACGGAAAGGTGGATCATAGTGGGACGGCCGTGCGGGCACGTGCGTGGTGAGCTGCACGCCTCCAAGTCCGTCAAGAGGCTTCGCTGCTCTTGGGGCGAGAGACTCTGTCCAGCCCTGACCGCCATGCGCTTGCAGACCCGCGCTGCCAGCCTCTTTTCAATCTCATTCTGGAGCGGCGCTTCGTCCTCTTCGAATTCCTCAACCGTCGAGCGAACCGCAGCAGCCGGATCCCCGGCGGCGAGAATCATCGGAACGGCGCGCACCTGGAAGGTATTTGGCCCGAATTCCTCGATCTCAAAACCCAGGCGGCGCAGCGTTGGCAGCTGGGAGCTGAGCAGCAGGGCAAGATCGGGATTCAGGGTCAGCACGGCAGGCGTCAAGAGCGTCTGAGCCGTCACGTGCCTGTCCTGATCTTGCCGCACCAGCTTTTCGAACAAGACTCGCTCGTGGGCCGCATGCTGATCCACAAGATACAGGCCATCCGGCCCCTCGGCGACCAGGTAGGCCAAGCCAATTTGACCCACAAGACGCAGGAGGGGAATCCTGCCTGATGCGGGGAGCGGCGAGTCGCTGCCAGCTTGGAGGGGCGCCGGGATGTCCCGGTCCGGCGCAGCTTCTGGTGCCGTTTCCGGTCCGGAAGCTTGCGCTCCCCACACGCCCGGGAACATTGCTGGTACGGGCGCGTAGGCCAGCAGGCCATTCTTCACGGCGCGCTGCACAAAACCAAAGACCCGATCCGGATTCCTGAAACGCACCTCAGCTTTGGCAGGATGAACGTTCACGTCCACTTCCTCGGGTTCCACCTCCAGAAACAGCGCGCCCAGAGGGTAGCGCCCCACCATCAAGAGTGTGTGATAGGCGCGAAGGATG
>DATIPW010000024.1:0-9503 GCA_035471605.1 Anaerolineales bacterium
GCGAACACAGCCTTTGCCGGTTTCCCGCGCTTGGGCGCGATGATGGGGGCCGACGGTTTCCTTCCGCGCCAGCTTGCCTTCCGCGGCAGCCGTTTGGTGTACTCCAACGGCATCGTTCTGCTGGCCGTCTTGGCCTCCGCCCTGATCATTCTCTTCCGTGCCAGCGTGACGCACCTGATCCCGCTGTACGCCATCGGCGTGTTCCTGTCGTTCACGCTGTCGCAGGCGGGCATGGCCCGGCGGGCCTGGAAGAGCGGCGGCCTCAAGCCCGGGGAGCAGCTGCAGGAAGTTGGCTCTGTGATTAAACATGCCGGGAATTGGCGGACGCAAATGATCATCAACGGCTTTGGTGCTTTGTGCACGGCGGCTGTCGTGGTGGTCTTTGGCGTCACCAAGTTCCGTGAAGGGGCCTGGATCGTGCTCTTGTTGACGCCGCTGCTTGTGATGACCTTTGTCAACATCCACAGGCACTATAGGAGCTTGGCGGGGCGCCTGACGCTGGACAGGTTCAAGGGACTGCCTTCCCGCGTCACCCGGCACCGGGTGATCATGCCCATCAGCGGCGTGCACCAGGGCACGCTGGAGGGCTTGCGGTACGCCCGGCTGCTTTCCAATGACGTGACGGCCGTGCATGTGTCGCTCGATCCGGCGGAGACCGAACGGGTCCAGCGCAAGTGGCTCACGTGGGGCGAAGGCACGCGTCTGGTGGTGCTGGATTCGCCGTATCGCCTGTTCGTTGAACCGTTGCTGTTGTATCTTCAGGGTATCATCGAGGCGCGGCAGCCGAATGAGACCGTTACCATTGTGGTGCCCCAGTTCATCCCGTCCAGGGTATGGCACAACGCGCTCCACATGCGCACGGCAGAGGTCTTGAGGAATGAGTTGCTGTCCCGGTCGGGAGTGGTGGTGACCGACGTCCCGTACCGGCTGGACGAGGATGACATGGGCAATGAGAGCGGGTCATGGGAGCCAGGAACATGAACTTTCTTGTGGTGGGGTGCGGACGCGTGGGTTCCGAACTGGCATATCGCCTGTTCAAGAGCGGCCATCAGGTGGTTGTGGTGGATAGCAGTCGCGCCGCTTTCAACCGATTGCGTCCCGATTTCAGAGGACGCACGCTGGAGGGCGAAGGCCTGGCCGAGAACGTACTGGAACGGGCCGGCATCAAGGATGCCGATGGGCTGGCGGCGGTCACCAACTCCGACACGCTCAACGCAGTCGTGGCGCACACCGCCCGTGCCGTCTTCAACGTTCCCATCGTGGTCGTGCGCAACTACGACCCCAATCTGCTGCCGGTCATCGAAGCCTTTGGCTTGCAGACCGTTAGTTCCACCTACTGGGGCGCGCAGCGCGTGGAGGAGCTGCTGACCAATCCGGTGCAAAAGGTGGTGTACTCTGCGGGCAACGGGGAGGTGGAGGTCTATGGCGTCATCATCCCCGAGCACTTGAAGGGGCTGACGATCGGAGAGCTGCTGGCTCCGCTCCCGCAGTGCTATCCGGTCGCGCTGACCCGCGCCGGCAAGTCGGAGCTGCCGCAGCCCGCCACCAAGCTCGAACCACGGGATGTGTTGAACGTCAGCTCGACCTTCGAAGGGATTGGGCTGCTGACGGCGCGCCTCGAAAAGAAAGCGCAGGCCTGACATGTTTGTCCTGATTGCCGGCGGAGGCCGGACCGGCTCACGACTGGCCACGCTGCTACTCAGCGAAGGACACAAGGTGCGCATCGTGGAGACCCGCTCCGCGCTGCTCACGCGCATGCATCAAGAACTGGCGACAGAGACCATTGTCGAGGGCAATCCCATCGATCCTGCGGTCCTGGAACTGGCGGGCATTCGTGAAGCCCACGTGGTGGCCGCCGTGACCAGCGAGGACCCCGTCAACCTCTGTCTGTGTTTCCTGGCGAAGAAGATGTTCGAGGTGCCGCGCACGATTGCCCGCGTCAACAACGCAAACAACGCCTGGCTGTTTGGCAGTCGCTTCCACGTGGATGTCGCGCTGAATCAGGCCGACCTGCTGGCGCACCTGATCCAGGAGGAGATGTCGCTGGGCGACATGATGACTCTGTTCCAGATCCGTCGCGGCCGCTACTCGGTGGTGGAGGAGAAGGTGCCCGAAGGCGCAATGGGCATAGGCGTGGAACTGAAGAATATGAACTTGGAAGAGCAATGCGTCATTGCCGCCATCATCCGCGACGGAAAGATGGCCCTCCCGAATGGCGAAAGCACCTTCCAGGCCGGTGACGAGATCATCGCCGTTGCCAGCCCAGAGGGCGCGCAGAAGCTCTCGGCGCTTCTGGCACACCCGGTCTACCCGGTGCGGCAACCAAGGAAAAAAGCCGCCACGTGACCCGGCCGGGATGAGTTGCCCCGCCCGCCGGCCTCTCGGCTGGCAGACAGGTGTTCGCTCGGGCGCCTCGAACGCGGCTCGGCGGTGCTTGCCCGCCTTCCGGCAGTCGGCGAACCGGGCGAATTGACCGAAAACCAGCCTTCACGGTATAATGCCGTGCTCGCCGCAAGTAGGTGCGGGCTCCGATTTTTCAACGATAATCAACCCGCCGCGCGGAACCGGAGCCAAGTCCCGCAGGCGTGCAATTGTGTCCAGGCATGGCCTGAACCCATCCATGCCCTGCCAGTGAGGAAAGATATCGTATGCCGAAGCGAACTTATCAACCCAAGATCCGCCGCCGCGTGCGGGTGCATGGATTCAGGAAGCGCATGGCGACGGCTGCGGGACGCGCGGTCCTGCGCCGCCGACGGCTGCGCGGGCGCAGCAAGCTGGCCCCAACCGCAAACCAGCACGTCAAGCGGACCCGCTGGTAGAGTCTTCCGGGCGTGACCAGGTACGCAGCTCCCCGCGGGCGACGACCCCGGCGGACAGCCGGAGGGCGAGAAACGCGTGCAACGCAGGTTCCGGCTCAGACGTTCTCAGGATTTGGATCGGGCGCGCCGCTCCGGAAGGTCGTATGCCCACCCTCTGCTGGTCCTGGTGGCTTGCAGAAATGAGCAAAGCCGCGCACGTGTGGGTGTGGTCGCTGGCCGCGCCGTGGGGAGCGCCGTCAAGCGCAACCGCGCCAAACGTCTCTTGCGGGCTGCCATGCGAAGCCTCATTGGCACTCTCGTGCCCGGGTGGGATGTTGTGTTGATCGCGCGCGCGCCCTTGGTTGAATCGAGCTACGTTGAGGTGCAAGAGGCGCTGGCTATCCTGCTGCGGCGCGCTGAATTGGTGCCGGTTTCCTGATGCAGTCTGAGTTCTACTTGCCGAGTGACTACCCAACCGAACCGCGTCTGCGGGACGTGCCGCGCACGCCGGGCAACTGGTTGCGCTTGACCATGCTGGCGCTGATCCGGCTCTACCAGGCGACGATCTCGCGCGGGCTGCCGCAGGGCACCTGCCGCTTCTACCCATCTTGTTCACACTATGGCTATCAAGCCATATACAAGCACGGTGCAGTGAGGGGCGCCGGGATGGCCTTGTGGCGCCTGCTGCGCTGCAACCCGTTCAATGCCGGGGGTTACGATCCGGTACCCTAGGAGTCGACTTTCTGATATGAAACATGTGGCATTTTTCTCTCTGGTTGGCCTGGCCGCGCTGGGGCTGAGCGCCTGCGGCACTCCGACGAATGTCAGCTGGCCGGGGCTGGCTGCGGACGCAGAGAACGCCTATCTCGCGAACGGGAATGTCGTGTATGCCGTTCGCCTGAGCGACGGCATGAAGCTGTGGCAGTATCCCGAAAAATCCGCCGGACAGGTGTTCATTTCGAATCCCGTGGTGGGGCCTGACGGACAGATTCTGGTTGGCAGCGCGGGGCCGGACAACAGCATTGTGAGCCTTGATCCGGCGACCGGTCGCGAGAATTGGGCCGCTCCCTTGGTGGCGGACAATCCCTGGGTCGCATCTCCGCTGGTGGAGGGTGACACCGTCTACGCCGCAAACAACAACGGCACCCTGTACGCCGCTGAGCTGGAAACGGGGTTTATCAAGTGGTCGCTCCCGCTTGACAACTCGCTGTGGGGTGCGCCCACCTCCAATGGCCAGCTCGTCTTCGTCGCGTCGCTGGATCACACGCTGTATGCGGTGGATCCTGAGGCGCGCGCCATCGCCTGGAAGGCAGACCTGGGTGGTTCGGCGCCGGGCTCCGCGACGGTCAGCGTCGATGGGAGTACCCTGTATGTGGGCTCTTTTGGCAAGAAGGTCTTCGCCATCGATGCGGCTGGCGGAAGTGTGCGCTGGACCGCCGAGGTGAACGATTGGGTCTGGGGAGCCCCGGTGCAAGATGGTGACAGCATCTATGCCGCCGACATCAGCGGAAGGGTCTACTCGCTGGGCGCAAGCCATGGCAAGAATGCCTGGCCAGTTGTGCAGCCAAATGGCCCCATTACGGGCAGTCCGCTGGTGCTGCCGCAGGGTTTGCTGGTGGCAAGCGAGTCCGGAACTGTTTCTGCTCTTGACCGCACGGGTGCCAAGCTGTGGGACGTGAACATCGACGGGCCGGTCTATACCACCCCCGCCATGGCCGGGGACATGATCCTGATTGCGCCGATGCAGGCCGAATTCCTGCTGCGCGCCATCAGTCAGGATGGCAAACTGCTCCCCTGGGAATTTACCGGGAAGTAGCCCAAGGCGCCCCGCCTCGGAAGGACGTAACCATGTGGAATCAGTTTATTCTCTATCCCTTCACCAACGTCATGTTGTGGATCTACGACGCGATCGGGCACAACTTTGGCATCGCCATCATCCTGTTTACCATCCTGATCCGCGTTGTGACCTGGCCCCTGAATGCCTCGCAGCTCAAGTCCACCAAGGTGATGCAGGACCTGCAGCAGGACAAGGAATGGCAGGATATCCAGAAGAAATACGCCAAGGATCGTGAGAAGTTGGCGCAGGAGCAGATGCGCATCTACAAGGCGCGCGGCATCAATCCCTTTGCCTCCTGCCTGCCGACCCTGATCCAGTTCCCGGTCATCTTCGGCCTGTATGGGAGCATCACGCACGCTTTGGCCACCACCCCGTATGGACTGCTGCAACTGGCACGAAGCATCTACCCTTTCTTCAACGCGGGCGCTCTCATCCCGCTCAACAGCACCTTCCTGTGGATGGACCTTGGACGGCCCGAGGGTCTGGCCTTCCCTGGGGGCTTCACCGTGGGGTTCCTCCCCCACGGCTTTCCTACCCTGGCCATCATTGTGGCGATCACCACCTATCTGCAGACCAAGCTCACCATGCCGCCCACGTCATCAGGCGCTGGCGGGCAGAGCGCGGCCATGGGCAACATGATGAGTATCTACATGCCCCTGCTCCTGGGATACTTCGCGTTGAACTTCGCTTCCGGCCTGGCGGTCTATTTCGTTACCAGCAATGTTCTGGGGATCGTGCAGTACGCCATGATGGGCCGGGTCAACTGGCGCAACTTGCTGCCCGGTGGCCCGCAGCCGCCTCAGGTCGGTCGCAAGAAATAGGGCACGGAGGCCCGCATGACTGAGCGCACTACATTGGAGATTATCGCCCCCACGGTGGAGCAGGCCTTGGCGCAGGGTTTGGCGCAGCTGGGCTTGCCGGCGACCGCAGTTTCTGTGGAGGTGCTGGACTCGGGTACCACCGGCTTGTTTGGGCTTGGCACTCGTCAGGTCCGCGTGCGGCTCACCGTGAACCCACCTCAGGCTGAGCCCGCGCTTGAGCACATATCTCAGCAACCCGCCAAACCCGCGGCCGGCCGCGGCAAAAGAAATGGCGCATCACGTCCTGCGCAAAGGCGCACAGCCGCGCTGCAGACCAGCGAGCCGCCCACGCCGAAACCCGTCATGGAGGCGCCGCCCCCGGCGCAGATGCTGCCGGAAGGACACGATGCGGTGCTCGATAAGACCGAGGCCATCGTCTCGAAACTGCTCTACCACCTCGGCCTGCAGGCGCAGGTCTCAGCCCACTATGGCGAGCCGCGCGACGATCGTCGCCCGGTCATGGTCGATGTCCGCGGCAGCGACTTGGGCATTCTGATCGGACACCGCGGCCAGACGCTGGATGCCTTTCAATACATCGCTGCCCTGATGGTGGGCAGAGAGACCGGTGAGTTCATGCACCTTGTGGTTGACGTTGAGGGGCATCGCGACCGCCGGGAACGTCAACTGCGGCAGCTGGCCCTCCGCATGGCAGAGCAGGTCCTGAAGACCGGCCGCAAGCTGACGCTCGAACCCATGCGTGCCGCGGAGCGGCGCATCATCCACATGGAGCTCAGGGAGCACCCAGCGGTCACCACGCAGAGCGTCGGCGAAGAGCCGTACCGCAAGATCACCATCATTCCCAAGGAGTGACCGGCATCTGGCATTCCGCCTGACCTTGGCCCGCACGAACAGTGAAGGCGACCGCGTCTGGTCGCCTTCTTGTCTGCAGGGCCGGTTCTACGATTTCGGGTCTAGTAGGTGAACATCCGATCGTGTTCCAGCGCAAGCTTCACCAGGACTTTCGGCATGACGAATGCGGCCGGCTTTCCGGCAATATCGGCCTCTGAGACGCCGCGTCCCTGGCTGCTCATCACAGAAAGGTAGAAGCGTCCGCCGCCCGCGACGATCCCGTCGAAGGATTCGCGCAGCTTCCCTGTGCCCAACCCCGCCAGATGATCCAGGACCGCGTCCCGCATCAGTTGTACCGCGTCCCCGGCCAGAAACAGAGACACCGTGTGACCCTCCTCGAGGGCCGTCTTTGCCACCAGGAAGCCCAACGCCGCGCGCGTCGGATGCTCGGGGCCGTGCGTTATGTGTACCAGGATCTTTGCCATCACGCTCTCCCTCGATCAGCCGAGCCCCCAGGAGATTGAAGGGGCCCAGGAATTCGGCGCATTATGGCACCGAACCCTCAGGAGCCCTGCGCTGTTGTTCCGCCTGAACTACCCAAAATTGTGGCGATCACTGGCTGCCTGAGGCCGGCACAATCGCAACGGTATAATGCACCCATGGTCTTGTTGGTCCCTCTGGAGCCGGTGGACTACCTGGTCCTCGGACACCTGACCGAAGATCTGACGCCCGCTGGCCCCCGCCTCGGAGGGACCGCCGCCTTCTCGGCCCTGACAGCGCGGGCTTGCGGCCTGAGGCCCGGCATCATCACCGCCGTCGGGGAGGGAACTTCACTGGCGGAGCTCCAAGGCATCCCCGTGCTCAAGATCCCATCTGCCTACAGCACAACATTCGAGAATCTGAACACTCCCTCCGGGCGAAAGCAGATCATCCGAAGACAAGCGGCGCCCATCACACTCGCGGGGCTGCCGGATGCCTGGCGCGCCGTGCCGATCGTGCACCTGGGTCCGGTTGCCCAGGAGTTGATTCCCGAGTCGCTGGGCGGCTTCTCTGCATCTCTGCTCGGGATCACACCACAGGGATGGATGCGGACCTGGGACGATCAGGGAAACGTTGCGGCTTGCCCGTGGCCCTCCGCCGAGAAAATCCTGCCGTCGGCCGGGGCGGTCGTGATCAGTCGCCAGGATGTGCAGGGCGACGAGGACACCATCCATGCCATGGCTTCGCAGACGCGCGTGCTGGCTGTGACCGAAGGCTCGGCCGGATCGGTGCTGTACTGGAACGGTGACAGCCGCCGATTTCACGCGCCCGACGTGGCGGAGGTGGACAATGTCGGTGCCGGCGACGTCTTTGCGGCGGCCTTGTTCATCCGGCTATACATGACTCGCGACCCGTGGGAGGCAGCGCGCTTCGCAACCCTGCTGGCGGCGCGCTCCGTGACGCGCCCCGGGCTGGAGGGGGTGCCCACCCGCCGCGAAATCGATGCTTGCACCGTAGAAGTCATACACTAGTTGGGCGCCCCAAGCGGCGGACAGGAAACTCAGGATCCAGATCTTGATGGCTCACATCTACGCGATTGTCAACCAGAAAGGCGGAGTGGGGAAGACCACCACGGCCATAAATCTTGGCGCCTATCTGGCCAGCCTGGGCCAGCGCGTGTTGATTGTTGACCTCGATCCGCAAGCCAATGCGACCTCGTGCCTGGGGGTCGATAAGAATGCCATTACCAGTGGGACGTATGAGGCACTCTCGGGAGGCGCGGCGGCAGGATCGATCTTGCTGAATGAGCGACTGAAGCTTTCTCTGCTGCCATCCTCGCCGGCACTGGCGGGCGCGGAAGTGGAGTTGGTCGACCAGGAACGGCGTGAACAACGCCTGAAACAGGCACTTCAGCCGCTGATCGGCCGGTATGAATACATCCTGATTGATTGCCCCCCCTCGCTGGGGCTGCTGACGATCAACGGTCTCATCGCCGCCAAGGACGGGGCGCTTGTGCCTGTGCAGTGTGAGTATCTTGCCCTGGAGGGCTTGGGGTTGCTGACGCAAACCATCCAGCGCGTGCGGCAGTCCATCTTTCCGGGGCTCAAGGTGCGCGGGGTTGTACTCACCATGTTTGATCCCCGGACCAACCTTTCGACTGATGTCGTTGCGGAAGTGAACCGCCACTTCCCCGGACAAGTCTTCAAGGCCGTTGTACCCCGCAGTATTCGCCTGGCTGAAGCACCCTCCTACGGCCTTCCGATTCTGGCTTATGCTCCCTCTTCGCCTGGGGCTCAGGCCTACGGGACCCTGGCGCGCGAGCTGCTGCGCGGCGACGGGCGCAACGCCGCAGCGGCGAGTCAGGAGTAGTGCATGCCAGCACGTTCAGGTCTTGGAAAGGGACTGGATGCACTCATCCCCGGAAGCTCCGGGGCCGGGGGTGGCATCGGCGGGACCCTGGTCGCAATTGATTCCATCGCGCACAATCCGCGCCAGCCGCGCCAAAGTTTCAAGGAAAGCGAGCTGCAGGAACTGGCCGCCTCCATCCGCGAGCATGGCATTATTCAGCCGCTCATCGTTGCGCCCGCCATGGGAGGCACCTATACGCTGATCGCTGGCGAGCGGCGCCTGCAAGCGGCTCGCCGGGCGGGACTCAGCCGTGTGCCGGTCGTTGTGCGCAGCGCGAGTGACCAGCAGTTGCTCGAACTGGCACTCATTGAGAACGTGCAGCGCGCCGATCTTAACCCGATCGAGGAGGCCCAGGCTTTCCAGCATCTGGTCAGGGAATTCAAGCTTTCTCACGAGGCGATCGCCGCCCGCGTCTCCAAGAGCCGCACGGCCGTCACAAACACGTTGCGACTGCTGGACGCCTCCTCTGCTGTCAAGCAGGCCCTGGTGGATGGAAAGGTCAGCGAAGGACATGCACGGGCGCTTCTATCACTGTCATCGGCGAAGGCGCAGGACATTGCCCTGCAGCGCGTCCTCAACCTGGATCTCAGCGTGCGGCAGACCGAACTGCTGGCGCGCAAGCTGTCGGGCAAGAAGCCTGAGCCCAAGAAGAAACCGCGGCGCAGCGCAGATGTCGCTGACCTCGAGAAGCGTCTTCGTGCAAGCCTGGGCACCAAGGTCGCCCTCAAGCACGGCAAGAAGGGGGGGAGCCTGACCCTGTACTACTACTCGGACGAGGAGCTCGATGCGCTCCTCGAGCGATTGCTGTAGGCGGGCCCCTTCGCCATGCCC
>DATIPW010000025.1:0-16012 GCA_035471605.1 Anaerolineales bacterium
CCGCCCGAGACCGTCACATTGAACGTGTTGACTACGAAGGCGCCCAGGGCGGCGTCAACATCCGAGAGCATCACCGCACCGTTCGCCTTGACCACCATGTTGTCATGGGCATAGTCATTGTCGCCCATCGTCAGGGCCACGGTGTAGGGGCCGTTCGGCAGCGCCACCTTGAAGGCGCGCGCCGCAGAACTGTTCATCACAAAGTCACGTTTCAGGTCGTCAGCAGGACCGCTGCGGTCGCGCGACTCCAGACCCGATGTGCTGGTCCAGCCAAATGATCCAGAGTAGCTCGTGCCTTCGGTCACACGCGTGTATCCTCCCGCAAGTGCCGAGCCGCTCGTGCCAAAGTCAAACTTCATCGATCCCGGAGGAGGCGGGGGTGGAGGCGGAGGTGGAGGTGGGGGCACCGAGCCACCGCTGGCGATCATCGGATTGGACCACAACGCCCGGTCGCCCGAAGCGGGTCCGCTGGCCAGCACCGTCAGAATGAACTTCACGTCCTTTCCGGCCAGTGGGCTCAGATCCACGTTGGCGTTGTAGTACAGGCCTTCATACTTCTCGCGGAAGGTCCAGTAGTTCAGAATCGGGCCATTCCCGATCTGGTAGTCCAGCCGGAAGGTCACGTAGCAGCCCGTTGCGCCATAGGCGCAGTTGACTTTCGCCCGGAACCGGTCGCCCAGCTGGACACGGTACGCCGGGAACTTTCCGTGAATGTCACCGTTGTAGCCGTTCTGCGGATTGGTGATCAGACCGCTGCCACCATCGTAGCCGCCGTTCTCCAGCCGCGGATTGTCCACCTTGATCACAAAGCCGCGCGGATCGCCATCGGCTCCGGGGCAGGGCAAATCACCCCAAATGCTGAACCATGAGGCAGAGCAGTAGTTCGCGGCGAAGTCGTATCCTGTCCCCCACCCGCCGCCGGAGACATTGATCTCGACCCACCAGGGCTTGGAATAGGTCCAGCCGATACCAAACGGCACGCCAGAGGCGTTCCTGAACCTCCAGTAGCCGATGTAGTGACCGGGGGCCGAAGGGGCCGTCAGGCTGATCGAAATGTCGACCGTCTGCCCCGGCGCCACACTATTGGGCAGATTCACAGAGGCCGGGCCGCCCATCTGGCTGCCCGAGTCAAACACTAGCGCATACGAGGTGGTCCATGTGCAGTTTCCGATGTTCTTGAGCCGCCACGTTTTCGTGAATGGCGCGTTCGGAGCAAAGGTGCTCCCATCGGGAACCGTTACGTCCGCGATGAACTGCGCCCAGTCGCAGGCCGAAGCGGCCGCTGCGTCCGACGCATTGGCGGCCGCCGGCACAAACGACACCACCAGCGCCATGATCATGACTGCCCAGCTTAGGCGAAATCTCGGTTTCATAATGATCTCCTCCATAGCGATTCCTTGGTACGTGAGCGCCCTTTCATAGACGCCGGAAATCCGTGAGTGTTCCCTGCCTTCTCGGATCTCGTCCGGGGAGACTGGACTCGGCAGCGGATACGGCGTTCAATCTGCTAGGTCTGTTCGCGTTCCCTTGCACCTCTGGATCATGCAGCGGCCCACATGCCGTGCAATGGGCTGCCGGTTCTCTTTAACCCGCGGTGGCCGCTCCGGGGGGGTGCGCCGCTAGGCGCCGCCCAAGGAAGCAGGAATCTCACCAGGAGTACAATGGCCAGAGCTTCAGAGAATCGCGGCTTCATGACGTCTCGATCTCGTTCGGGCACATTATATTGACTATGCGCCACGAGTAGTATAGCGATTCCCTGACAGTTTCTCAATATCAAAAATGACCGCTTTCCGCCGTCTCCAAGGGGATTTGGGACCCCCCCAGACCATCCTGCACCTGGATCTGGATGCCTTTTTCTGCTCCGTCGAGGAAATCCTCCAGCCGGCGCTGCAGGGTGTGCCGTTTGCTGTGGGGGGGCGCCCGGGCGAGCGGGGCGTCGTCTCGTCCTGCTCCTATGCCGCGCGTCGTTTTGGCATCCGTTCTGGCATGCCCATGGCCCAGGCGGTCAGAATGTGCCCAGGCATAAAGATCGTCGCTGGCCGGCATGGGACATATGGGGACATGTCCGAGCGGGTAATGGAGCGCCTGCGGAATCTCGCCCCAAGCTTTGAGCAGGTCTCCATTGACGAGGCCTTCCTGGATATCACTGGCCTGAGCCCGCCGCCTGAGCGCTTGGCGCGTACGCTCCAGACAAGCATTCGCGACGATCTGGGATTGCCCAGTTCCATCGGGATCGCCTCGAACAGACTGGTAGCCAAGATCGCCACAGAGGTCGGGAAGAAGGCCGGACGCGGAGACCAGCCGCCTTTTGGGCTGACCATTGTCCCGCGCGGTGAGGAACGTTCCTTCCTGGCTCCCCTCCCCATGGAGATGCTTTGGGGAGTCGGGCCGAAGACGGCCCGCAAGCTGGCGGCCCTAGGAATGCGAACCATCGGCGATATTGCCGTGTGGCCGGAATCACATCTGATCGATACCTTCGGTGAATATGGGCGCGAACTGGCCCGACGCGCCCGCGGCGAAGACGACCGGATGGTGGTGGGCGAGCACGAGGCAAAATCCATGAGCCAGGAAAGGACGTTTGCCCGGGACGTTCGCGACGACAGGGCTCTGGAGCGAACGCTGCGGCGGCTGGCAGCCGACGTGGCAGGCTATCTGCGCCGATCCAACCTGGCGGCCAGCACCATCCGTTTGAAGCTTCGTTGGCCGAACTTCACCACCCTCACTCGCCAGACGACCCTGCCACAGCGCACGGACGACGAGGCGGAGATCGCAGAGACAGCCCTGAGGCTCCTCAAGTCCGTCCGCACGCCGGGACAGGCAGTGCGACTGATTGGGGTCGCAGTCAGCGGATTGGGAGCGCCGCTCCGGCAGCTTCCGCTGTGGGACACGGGAAGCGAGAGGCACAGGCGCCTCACCGCCGCCATCGACGGTCTGCGCGACAAGTACGGCGACGGCGTGATCCACCGCGGCGATCTTGACTAGACTGAATGCCCTCGGCGTTTTCGCCGGGGATCTCGGGCGGAAAGGGAGCTTGTGATGAAAAAGCTGGATCTGAAGAGGCAATTCCATGATCTGTACACCCCGTCGTCACGCACAGTCAGCTTGGTGAGGGTGCCCAAGCTCCAGTACCTGATGATCGATGGCCAGATCGAGGCGGGAGAGGCGCCGGGCACCTCACCGGGATTCGATCAGGCCATGCTGGCCCTCTACGGCATTGCCTATACGATGAAATTCATGCTCAAGCTGCGCCCCCGCAATCCCATCGACTATCCGGTCATGGCGCTGGAGGGATTGTGGTGGGTTTCAGACGGGCAATTCGATATCACCGTCAAGGACAATTGGCTGTATACCTTGATGATCCTCACGCCCGGCGTCGCCAACGACAAAACGTTTCAAACCGCGCGCGATCAGGTGCGGCGCAAGCGCGGGGAGAATCCGATGCTGGAACGGATCCGATTGGAGCGATTCGCCGAAGGGCTGTGTATGCAGACCATGCACATCGGACCCTACGCGGCGGAACCGGCCACGGTCGAGCGAATGAAAGCGTTTGCCGCACAGGGGCGGTATGAGGACTTGGTGGGGAAGGGAGGCAAGCATCACGAGATCTACCTGGGCGACCCGCGCAAGGCCAGTCCCGCAAAACTCAAGACCATCCTTCGCCATCCAGTCAGGAGGCTCAACTCATGATCCGAACGCTCAGCCTGGAATTGGCCACCCAAGGGAACGCCGATTGCCAGGACATTACGGATCGCCTTGGCCACGCCGTGACCGAGAGCAAGCTTCGCTCCGGCACGCTCACGGTCTTCTGTCCTTCGTCCACCAGCGGCTTGACGACCATCGAGTTCGAATCCGGCGCTGTTCAGGATTTGCGGCGTCTGTTTGAGGATATCGTTCCCGCCTCCAGGGAGTACGCCCACAACGCGCGCTGGGGCGACGGCAATGGCCACAGTCACGTGCGGGCCGCGCTGCTCGGTCCGTCGCTCAGCGTCCCATTTGTGAACGGCGCGCTTACCCTGGGTACTTGGCAGCAGGTGATCCACGTGGACTTCGACATCCGTCCGCGCCGCCGGCAGCTTGTGGTTCAGCTCGTGGGAGAGTAGCCCACTCCGGCGCCGGAGTGCCGGGCCTGCGCGCCCCGGCCTACCGCCGATCTCAGGTTTGCCTCGCACATGCCGCAGACGTGATCTTTCTTGCTCCGTGCGGTCCGGCCCTGCAACTTATCCACGCACCTGTCGTATGTGGGGTGAACAATCAACGAGGAGTCAAATCATGAATGCAGCCGACAGGCGTTTACAGCGGAGCACGACCAATCGCATGATTGCAGGTGTCTGCGCGGGGATCGGCGAGTATGCCAACATGGATCCGACCATCGTTCGGTTGCTGGCCGCCCTCTTGTTCTTTCTCACCGGGCCAGGCATCATCGTGGCCTACCTGGTCATGGCACTCATCATCCCGGAGAAGGATGGCGCAGCCGTTCAGTGAGATCGCTGGGCAGTGCCCGCTGGGGCTGAATCCGGCGGACACTAGTCTGCCAGCGAGAGGAAGACGTCCTCCAGGGTCGCCTCGCCAGGGGTGAGGCTCGCCACCTGCACGCCTCGGGCCGACAACACGGCTCGAAGTTGATCTCGATCCAAGCTCGCGTCGGCTATGCTGCGAATGTGGTCGCCTGCCAGGCTCACCCGAAGGATTCCCGGTGCACCGCGCAGGGCTTCCAGGCCCTGTTGAAGCGGGCTGCAAGCAACCTCCCAGACCTTGCCCCGGATGATCTGCTGCTTCAGGGCCAGGGGCGTGTCCATGGCCAGAAGTCTCCCCTCGCGCATGATCCCGACTCGCTCGCAGTATTCCGCCTCATCCATGTAGTGCGTGGTCACAAGCACGGTCACACCGCTCTCGGCCAACTCGTAGATCAGATCCCAGAACGCCCGCCGCGCGGTCGGATCGACACCGCTGGTGGGTTCATCGAGGAATACCAGCTTCGGTCGATGCACCAGGGCAATCCCCAATGCCAGCCTCTGGCGCCAGCCGGCGGAAAGCGACCGCGTCAAGACGTCTTGATGATCCTTCAAGCTCACCCGGGCCAGCGTCTGGCCGATCAGCAGCGGATCACGAATGCCGTACACCCCGGCGTAGAAGCTCAGGTTCTCCAAAACCGTTAGGTCATCGTAGAGCGCGAAGCGCTGCGACATGTACCCGACGCGGGCCCTGACAGCCTCGGACTCTTGAAACGCGTCAAAACCGAGCACGGTGGCTTTTCCCTCGGTCGGTCGCAGCAGCCCAAGCAGCATGCGAATGGTCGTGGTCTTTCCTGAGCCATTCGGCCCAAGATAACCCACCACCTCCCCCTTTGGCACCTGGAAGTTCAGGTGATCGACAGCCAGGAAGCTGCCGAATCGGCGGGTCAGGTTCTCGACCTCAATCACGGGCCGTGTCATGGCCTGGCTCCGAAAGATAGATGAACACGTCCTCCAGCAGGGGCGGGATGGCCCGAAGGCCATCGACCCGGCCTCCGCGTTCCTGGATACGCGCCGTCAGGCGCTCAATGGCCTGACCTTTTTGCTGCTCGCCTATGCGGACGTGCAGCCGCTCTCCGAAGGCCTGGACCGCCTCAACACCTTCGTCGGCCTGAGCCACGTGGCGAAGGAGCGCCAACGGTGATCCGCGCAGTTCCAGGATGCGCCCAGCCAGGCGCGACCGAAGATTTGAGGGCGTGTCCTCGGCGATGATCTGGCCTTCTCGCATGAAGCCCACACGATGGCAGCGCGCCGCTTCGTCCATGTACGGGGTGGAGATCAAGACCGCCACTCCGCCATCCGCCTCCTCAGATGTGCCTTGCGCAGAGCCCGCCTCGCGGGAAACGAGCGCGATCAGCAGCTGCCAGAAATCCTGCCGAGTCACCGGATCTACACCAGTTGTCGGCTCATCCAGCAGCAGGACGCGCGGTCGCGCGACCAGGGCCGAGGCCAGTCCCAGTTTCTGGCGCATGCCTCCCGAAAGCTGCCCGGCGCGGCGGTCGCGAAAACTCGCCAGCCCGACGAATTCCAGGATCTCCAGGCAGCGCGGCAGCCATTCCCCCTGGGGCAATCCCCTGACCTCGGCAAAGAAGCGGATGTTTTCCAGCACCGTCAAGTCTTCGTAGAGAGAGAAGCGCTGCGATAGATAGCCGACGTACGAGCGCGCCCTCTCGGTGTGTCTGGCCAGGTCCTGGCCGGCAATCGAGCACTCGCCGGCATCAGCCTTGAGCGCGCCGACCAGCATGCGTATGGTCGTCGTCTTGCCGGCCCCATCCGAACCCACCAGGCCGTAGATCTCGCCCGAATCCACGTGGAGCGTCACGCCGTTCACCGCCGGATGGCTGCCGAAGTACTTCACCAGCGCGCCGGCTTCGATCATTCTAGGCATAGCGTATGCGCCAGTATGAATTCACCGGAATTCGTGCGAGCGGTTCGCCCTGCACACTACTGAGCGAAATTCACGTCGGCAGGCATGCCGGGCTTCAGTCGACCCTGCTCGTCTGCAACAGCCAGCTTGATGGCATAAACCGTTGCGCTGCGTCCTTCAACGGTCTGCACATTGCGCGGCGTGAATTCTGCCTGGTCTGCGATGTGGGTCACGTGGCCGGCAAAAGAGACGCCGGGAAAAGAGTCCACCTTTACCACGGCCGCCTGCCCGAGCTGGATCTGCCCATAGCGATCCTCGGGGACATAGACAGTGATTGTCAGGTGGCTGAGGTCACCGAGTGTTATCGAGGCACCGCCCGGCTGAAGGAATTCTCCCGGCTCGACGCTTCGAGTCACAACCACCCCATCCATCGGCGCCAACAGGGTCAGCTTGCGAATCTGCGCTTCGATCCCATCCAGGGCAGCTTGGGCTTGCGCCACGATTTCCTTGCTTTGGTCAAAGGCGGCCTGCGCCTGGTCTGCCGCGCCCTTTGCAGCCGTCACGGCCGGTGAATCATCGCTGGTTTGAAGCGAACTCAGCCGATCCAGGGCCGCATAGTAGCGCTCCTGGGCAACGGCCGCCTCGGCTCGTGCATCCAGCACCTCATCCGCCGCCTGCGTCGAAAGCAGCGCGCCGTAGGCCTTCTGGGCAGCCTCCAGTTCAATCTTGGCCTGGTCAAACATCCGCTCACTGACCTCTGTGAGATTGTCGTCCCCGGTGCAACCATAGATGACATTGATCAGCTTGCGATCCGCCAGCACATAGCCCTCGTTGGTCCCGCAGTGAGTCCGGTTGTAACGGCCCTGCGGCGCCTTGGCATCCGTCGAGTTCTGCGCGCGTTCATTCACGTCCTTGCGTACCTCATAGGAGATTCGCGCCGCCAGCACACGACTCTCCGCCTCCAGAAAGGCGGACCGGTCCAGGCCCTGGGAGATGCGCTCCAGGCCTGCCTCAGCATCTTGCCAATCCAGCCAGGCCGCATCAATATGGTCCTGCACGGCCTGGATCTGCTCCGCGCGGGAGAAGTACCATTGCGGCTGGTCAAACTGGATTTGATCCTTGGCAAACCAGTCCTTCAGCCGTGACTGCTGATCCTGCGCCAGGTAGGTCTGGAGCGTCTTTTGGTACTGTGCCTTGGCGATACTCAGTGCGTTTTCAGCGGTTCGGCTGGCTGCGCGCGCCGCGCCGAGTGCAGCGACCGCCTCCATCCGCTTCCGCTGCAGGAGCGTATCATCCAGGACAACCAGCGAAGCACCCTCGGCTACCACCTGGCCCTCTTCCACCAGCACCTCGGCCACTTGCCCGCCAAGTTCAGAAGCTACATCCACCATTACGGCCTCGATCGTGCCAGAAGCCGTGAGCTCGCTATCACCGGCGGCGGAGAGAGCCCGGATCCCATAGTAGGCCAGGGTAATGAGCACGATGCCACCGACGATGATCGCAGCCCGAGGGGGACTCTTGTGTTCCATGCTGCACTCCTTGGCTGGCTAGTCCAGCCGCTTGCGGAAGCGCGAGACTGCCGCGCCCATGATGAGAACGCCGAACAGAACTAGGGCCAGGATCGGCCCTTGCAGTGAGGCTGCGCCCACCCCCTTGATTAGCAGGGCGCGAATGATCACGAGGTAGTAGCGCAGCGGGATGGCATAGGAAACCAGCTGCAGGAACTCTGGCATGGCGTCAATGGGAAAGAAGAATCCCGAGAGAAAGACGTTGGGCAGCAGTGTCATCATCACCGCCAGCATGGCCTCCTGCTGCGTGTTGGCAATCGTCGAGGCAAAGAGGCCGATCCCCAGTCCGGAGAAGACAAAAAGACCCGAAAGCAGAAAGACGAGACCCAGATCGCCGCGAATGGGCACCTTGAACCACAGGTGTCCGATGATCAGCACTTCGAGTACGTCGATGAATGCCAGGATCACATAGGGGATGATCTTGCCCAGGATCAGCTCCCAGGAGCGGATGGGCGTGACGATCAGCTGCTCAATCGTGCCGCGCTCCCTTTCCCGCACGACCGCCGTGGCTGTAAGCATGGAAGTGATGAAGGAAAGGATCATGGCGATCACGGCCGGAATATTAAAATAGGCAGAGACTAGGTCCGGGTTGTACCAGACCTGCGTGCGAATCTCGAGCGGACTCTCCAGGGAGAGCCGCTGCCCCGCGGAGGCGGCGCGCGCGGTCACTACCCGCGTGGCGTAGGCTTGGCCGATCAGCCTTGCGGCGGACAGGGCCGTGCTGCCCACGGTCGCATCCGAGCCATCCAGGATCATCGCTACTTGAGCCTTGCCTTGCGCCAGGCGCCGAGAATAATCAGGGGGAATGATCAGCGCCGCCCGCGCCCGTCCGGTCTCAATCAGGTTTCGATACTCCTGCTCGGATCCAACGGCAAAGCTGATGCGGAAGTAGTCGGCAGACCGGAAGGCATCCAGCAGCTGCCGCGACCCGACGCTGCGGTCCTGGTCCCAGACGGCCAGGGAGACGTTCTTCACATCGGTCGTGGCGGCATACCCCAGCAGGAAGAGCTGCATGATCGGCATGACGATGATGATCGCCAGTGTGCGGACGTCCCTGCGGATTTGGATGAATTCCTTGCGGATGATGGAAAGCAGCCGTACGTTCATCGCCGCTGCTCCTTGAGGATTCCATGAAGGAAGATATCCACGAAGTGATCGATCGCGTGGGCAGACATACCGCGAGGCATCGCCGCCCCCAAGAGAACTCCGCTAATGTAGTAGGAGAAGAACATGCCCACGAACGCCCGGGCTAGCACCAGTCTGGGAATATTACGCGTCGGGCCCTGCAAAGGCGAGAGGCGCTCCGCCAGCGGCATGGCCTGCGGCAAGAACTTGCCAAAAAGCGCCCGGACGTGCCTTCCCTTGAACTCGACGATCTCGATCAGCATCAGATTCAAGAAATCCGGGTGTCGCTTCAGATGCGCCACCAGCGTGTGCGCGGCATTGCGAACGAATGCCTCCACGCTGTCCCCTTGGGCGGTCAGCAGCACCGGCAGAACTTGGAGAAACGGATGGCGCTCCTCCAGGATGGCGCGAAAGATCTCCTCTTTCGAGTTGAAGTGATTGTAGATGCCGCCGAGAGCCACGCGCGAGCGGGTGGCAATCTGGCGCATGGAGGTTGCGGCGAAGCCCTGCCTGACCATCAGACGATAAGATCCGTCCAGGATCGCGCGCCGGGTACGCCCACCTCTTGATTCTGCCGAGCTGCTGATCATTTGATCAATTATGAACGAACGTTCGTTTCCAGTATGCCGCCGATGCCGGCCCTTGTCAAGTGGTAGAATTCGCTCCATGCTTTCCCCCATCGAGGCCTACGTTCGAAGGAACCTGCGGTTCAATTTCATCGTCGGACTGCTGGACGGAGGTACTTTTGGACTGGGAATGGGTTTCGGCTCTTTTGCTGCCATCATTCCCCTGTTCGTGCATCATCTGACGGATTCCGCTCTGCTCATCGGCCTGGTTCCCGCCATCCACAACATGGGCTGGCAGCTCCCCCAGCTTCTGACTGCAGGCTGGATCGCCCGTCTTTCCCGCTACAAACCCCTTACGCTGGCCCTCACCATCCACGAGCGTTTGCCCTTTCTCGGCCTTGCCATCATCGCCCTGCTCCTGCCGGGGTCGAGCAAGACCATCGCCCTGATCCTGACCTTCGTCATGCTGGTCTGGCAGGGTTTCGGTGCGGGCATGGCCGCCAACCCCTGGACAAACCTGGTTTCCAAGGTCATACCGCAGGAATTGCACGGGACATTCTTTGGCACCCAGTCCGCCGCATTCAATGGCCTGGCCGGCGTCTCGGCGGTTGCTGCCAGCGCCATCCTGACCGCGCTCGAGTCGCCGCGCAGCTTCAGTCTATGCTTTGCCCTGACCTTCGTCTTCATGGCGCTGTCATTCGTGTTTCTGGCCCTCACCCGAGAGCCGGACCTGCCCCTGCCGCCGCGGGAAAACCCTCAGACGGGAAACTTTCTGCAGGATTCCCGTCGCATCCTGCGCGGGAATCCCAATTTCCGCACCTTCCTCGGCGTGCGTGTGCTCAGCCATTTTGCCGGAATGGGATTCGCCTTCTATGTCATCTATGCTGTCAGACGCTTTGGCATGAGTGACGCGGCGGCCGCTGTCCTGGTGGCCTTTCTTCTGGTCGGGCAGGTGGTCCTCAGCCCGGTGATGGGCCGGCTGGGTGACCTTTGGAGTCATCGAGGAATCATGAGCGTCGGAGCCTTGGGCGCATCCCTCAGCGCAGTGCTAGCGTGGAAGGCCCAATCCCCCTCTTGGATGTATGCGGTCTTTCTGCTGGAGTCGGTGGCCATCGTCGCCATCTGGACCATACCCCTCGCTCTGAGTGTGAGCTTTGCCAGGGATGCCGTTGAGCGTCCCATCTACATTGGGCTCTCGAACACGATCCCCGCGCCGGCGGCCATCCTCGCTCCGGCCATTGGCGGATGGATCGCCGACTCTGCCGGATTCGACACGATGTTCATCGTGTCGGCGTGTGCCGGCGTGGCCATGGCGATTGCACTCTGGTTCTTCCTGGAAGATCCCAAAGATCCGGCGCCCGCCGACCTCAGCCCGGCCCTGCCCTAGCAGCAGATGGCCGGCGGCCGTGGCGGCCTCAAGCCGCCGTCTTCCTTTGCCGGGTCGGGAGAAACCCTGCGGCGGCCTACACGGGGGGGCGCCCCGTCAGCAGATAGGCCAGCTCGTAGGGCAAGGGGTACAGCGGCAACAGGTCGACGCGATATCGACTTCCCCCATACTCGCGCATCAGCTGCCGGGCCGTCACCAGCCTGCCCCGATCCCAGTCCATGGTGAGCGCCAGCAGTTGCTCAAGCGCACCCCGCTGCGCCGGCGTTCCCGGAAACTCAGCGCGCACCTGCCGCAGGAAGTTGAACTGGACCCGCCAGGCGTCCAGCTCCCCATACACGGAAAGGGCGCTCACGGGGCCCTGCTGGAGATGCCGCACCTCGTGCACCACCAGGCTCATCACGTAGGGTGCCCCGGGAGAATCCTGCAGATAGCGCGGGTGGATCTCGATTCGCCGCCACAGCGTCCATCGCGCACCGCCAGGTTGCTGGCGGATCCGGAGCTGGATTTGCCTGCTGCGAATGTAGCGGATGGCCGCCTGGCCATCGGCGCCACTGTGTTCCAGCGCCGCCTGCAGACGCTCCAGCCATTCCGCATGCGGGATCATGGGACTGCTAGTTGCCTGAGCTGAGCGCCCGATCGCGTGCGTCCACCAGGAACAGGATCAGCTCCTCTGCGCCTGATCGCTTGAGATTGGAATCGTCTGTCTGGATTCGAAGACTCCCCCTGTTCGAGATGATTTGCAGGTCGTAAACAAAGCAGTCGGCGCAGACCGACGGAGGCGGGGAGCCTTTGGGCAACTCGCCATTCGCGATCATCCGGGTCAAATCCTGCAGAAGCGATTTCGAGGCCGGCCTGGAAATCACGAGCCCGGACCTCCGATCCTCGGCTAGGAGCATGCCATCGCTGGAGACCCTGATGACCAGGTGCACGCCGGCGAAGCCTCCGGTCTGTGTGAGGGTAACATTCCAGCCGTCGTCGGGTGAGGGAATCGGCGGAGGGAAGGAACTCGTAGGAGAACATGACGATAGGCCGATCAGGATCAAGAGCATCAAGGCAAGGACGCTGTGGCTGCGCATGGCTCCTCCGCCCGATCAGTATACACGCGCGCCCCGTGGATCAGCACGCTTTGTGCCAACGCAATCTCCCTCCCCCGCACCGGCGCCTGGCGCCCACCGCCCTGATAGGTCATGAGAGTCCCCGCTGGTAGAATCAAGGGATGCGCCAAGTTGCGGTCCTTGGAATCGGACAGACGGCGATCGGCGAGCACTGGGGCCAATCGTTGCGGGAAATCGGCGGGCAGGCTGCCTTTGCCGCCCTGCAGGATGCCGGCCTCGATCGAGTCCAGGCTCTGTACGTCGGCAACATGCTCTCACCTCTGCTGAGCGGGCAGAATCAACTTGGCAGTTTTTTTGGGGACTGGATCGGTCTGCGGCATGAGGAGGCCGTGAAAGTGGAGGCAGCCTGCGGCTCCGGCGCCGCCGCGTTTCGCGCGGCGCTTATGGCTGTCGCCTCGGGCGAGGTTGAAGCTGCATTGGCCCTGGGAGTTGAGAAAATGACCGACCGGGCCGGTCACGACGTGACCGCGGGCCTGGCGACGGCCGCAGACGCCGACCATGAGGCGGAACAGGGCATCTCCTTCGTGGGCCTCAACGCCCTGATCATGCGGCGCTACATGCACGAATTCGGATGGAAGCACGCCGACTTTGCCGCCTTCTCCATCAATGCCCATGCCAATGCCCGGCACAATCCGAATGCCCGGTTGCGTCAAGAGATAAGCGCTTCCATGTTCGAGAACTCCGCCGTGATTGCCACCCCCATCCAGCTGCTGGACGCATCCCCCGTCGGCGACGGCGCCGCCGCGGCCGTGCTGGTCGCCGCCGAAAAGGTCAAGGCCCTTCCCCACCGGCCGAGGATTGTGGTCATGGGTTCGGCATCGGCAACCGACACCATGGCCGTGCACTCCCGCAAGGATCCGCTGTTTCTGGCAGCCGCCCAACACTCGGCTCGTCAATGCCAGAATATGGCAGGCGTAACGGCACCCGACATCGACTTCTTTGAATTGCACGATGCTTTCTCAATCATGGCCGCCCTTTCCCTGGAGGCGTGCGGATATGCCGAGCGCGGGCAGGGGGTGCGCCTGGCCCTGGATGGCGCCATCGCCGTCAAGGATCGGGTTCCCATCTGCACCCGCGGTGGGCTCAAGGCGCGCGGTCATCCGGTCGGCGCAACTGGCATGTATCAGATCGTGGAGGTCATCCAGCAGCTCCGGGGTGAGTGCGGAGAGACGCAGGTGGAAGGCGCCAGGATCGGAATGGCGCAGAACATCGGGGGCAGCGGCGCCACCGTCCTGACGCACATCTTGGCGGCCGGTTAGGTGGTGCTCTTGGCCTGGAAGAACGCGCCCTGGAAGGTCTTGCGGTAATCCATGGACCCCGGCCGCAGCCTCCTACGCGCCGTCCCTCTTGTGTAGAATTGACGCATGCGCAACCTGGTACGCTGGCTCCTCAGAAGGCTCATCGATCTCGTCGCCCGGGTGGAGATCCACGGCCTTGACTGGCTTCCCCGGGAAGGTGCTTTCGTCATTGCCACCAATCACCTCGGGATGCTTGATGTGACCCTGCTCTACTACGCCCTGGACCGCTGGGACGTCTTCGTTCCAGTGGCCGAGAAGTGGGAGAAGAATCGATTCCTCCGCTGGCTCGGAAAACACCTCAATTTCATATTCATCGACAGGTTCAATCCAGACCTGAAGGCCATGCGCCGGATGATCGGGCTGATGGAACAGGGACATACATTGGTCATCGCCCCCGAAGGCACGCGCTCCCGGGTTGGCTCGATGATCGAAGGCAAGCCGGGGGCCGGCTACCTGGCAGCCAGGCTCAACAGGCCCATCGTTCCGATTGGCCTGGCCGGCACGGAAGACAAAGCCGTATTTGCAAACTTGCGGCGCCTCCGGCGCTCATCCATCCTGGTGAACGCCGGACCACCCTTCGTATTGCCACCGCTTGGGCGTCAGGAACGCGATGCGACGCTCAGGCAGTACACGGATGAAATCATGTGCCGCATCGCTGCGCTGGTCCCGGAACCGTACCGTGGCATCTACGCCCAGCACCCGCGGCTCATACAACTGCTGGAAACTTCCTAGCCTGCCCCGGGCGGCGCCGGTCGTGGTCCGTCCTGGGGCGCGTCAGAGCACGCGATCACAGAACCTCACCCTCCGAGCGCGGCAGAAACTGGCCCTGGCCCCTGGAGCCAAGCCAGCGGTCGCCATCCACGATCAGCCTGCCCCTGAGAAAAACCTTCTCCGGATAGCCGACCAGTTCCCAGCCCTCATACAGGTTGTAGTCGGTCCTGTGGTGCGACGCGGCCATTCCATACGTGAGGCGCCTCTCGGGATCCCAGACGACGATGTCAGCGTCGGAACCCGGCAGCAGGGCGCCCTTGCGAGGATACAGGCCGAAGATCCTGGCGGGATTGGTGCTGTTCAGCGCCACAAACTGATTGGCGGTGATCTTGCCGGCACGCACGCCGTAGGTCCACAGCACCGGTAGACGATCCTGCACGCCCGGCAGGCCGTTCGGGATCTTTGTAAAATCGTGCTGGCCGAGCTCTTTGCCCGCTATCTTCACCGGCGCGCCTTCGTACTGGATGGGTCGCGTTCCGTCATAGAAAAACGGGCAGTGATCGGTGCCCACCGTCTGAAGGGTGCCATCGCCGAGCCCCGCCCACAGGCGCTGGTTGTCCGTCTGTTCGCGCACGGGAGGCGAGCAGATCCACTTTGCCCCATCCGGCCGCCGCAGGTGCTCCGATGTGAAGAACAGGTACTGCGGGCAGGTCTCCCCCATCACCCTCACCCCGCGTTCCCGGGCGTACTTCAGCATGTCAACCTCGCCGGCCGCGTTCATGTGAACGACATACACCGGCGCGTCCGCTTGCTGCGCCATGGCGGCCAGCCGCAGTGTCGATTCCACGCTTCCCCAGGCAGGGCGCGTGCGGGCATGCCATTCCGCAGAGGTCTTGCCCTGCGCCAGCGCCTCGGCTACGAGCGTCTCGATGACGTCCCCATTCTCGCAGTGGGCCAGTACCAGCATCGCGTTATCACCCGCAATGCGCAGGGTCCGGAAGATCTCACCGTCGCCAAGGCGGAGGCGGCTGTTGTAGGCCGTAAATACCTTGAGCGTCGTGATGCCCAGAGCCTTGAGGCGAGGGATTTCGCGTCGCGTGTCGTCATCCAGCCGGGTCAGATTCATATGAAAACCGTAGTCAATGGCTGCCTTCTCGGCCTTCTTCTTCCAGGCATCCACGGACGCCTCCATGGTCGGCCCGTCGAATGGCACAAAATCCATTACGGTTGTGGTGCCGCCAAAGGCGGCCGCCTTATGCCCGGTGTAGTGATCATCCGACGAGATCGTACCGAACATGGGCAGGTCAAAATGCGTATGCGGATCCACCCCGCCAGGCATGATCAGCTTGCCACCCACCTCCAGCACCTCAACGCCCTCCACCCTGAGGTCTTGCCCGATGGCGGAGATCCGCCCGTCTTCTACAAGGATGTCCGCCTCCTGCGTATCGCCTGCCGTCACAAGCGTGCCGCCGCGTATCAGTAGCCTCATGCAACACTCCTGGAATCTTCAGAAGGGTCAAATGCCGGCATTCTGGGCCTTGAATGGACCGAGCTCAGACCGCCGGGGGCCATCGCTCAGTCCAGCTCCATGGGATCATATCTTCCCGGACGCTCGCGGATTTCGAGCAGGGCCAGAAGCACTTCGGGCGGCACATCGGGCGCGGGAGTCTCTTCACCGTAGAGCTGCCCGTCTTGAGCCCTCTCACGAAGTGCCCGCCACAGAAGGGCGCGCTCGTCTGACGCCACCACCAGATCACCGAGAGTGCCAGCCCGAAGCAGGTACTCGCCCGTGGTGTACAGGAAGGTAATTCGCCGCCACTTGTCGGCGCGAATCGGAGCCGAAAGCCGCTCCAGGGCTCCAATC
>DATIPW010000026.1:0-1958 GCA_035471605.1 Anaerolineales bacterium
TGGCTGCAGTTCGGCCCGGGTCTGATGAGCGGCGGCGGCACGGCCACGCTGCGCGAGCGCTACTTCACGACCTACCACGAGACGTATATCCGCAAGGCCAGCGAGAGCAACCTGCCGATCCTCGAGAGCATCCGCAGCTACGAGCAGATCTACGGCCGCAACATGTTCACCCGCACCAAGCCCCCGGGCCTGATGGCTGCTTACATCGGCCTGGATCACCTGGTCAACGGCCAACCTTCCCTCCTGGATCCGGCAGAGCGCTACCAGCGCCTCTCGGATGTGATCGTCTGGCTCTTCCCGGTGCTGGCCATGGGCATGGTGTGGCTGCTGTGGGCATTCAGCCGGCGGTGGCTGGAGGATCCATCGGGGCTGGTGGCGCGCACCGCGCCCGTGCTGTACGTGCTGGCCCCCGGCGTGGCGCTGTTCACCTTCTTCGCGGATCAAGCCATCTACCCGGCCGTGTTCCTGGTGGGCGCGTGGTTCGCGGCCGGCGCCCTGCGCCGCGGGTCCGCCGGCTGGGCATTCCTCTTGGGCGCGGCACTGTACGCGGCCGCCTTCTTCTCATTCAGCATGCTGCCGCTGTATCCGTTCGCAGGACTGTATCTGCTGCTGCAGGCACTGGGCGACCGGTCACCGCGCCGCGTGAGTCGATTCGTGCTGCTCAGCCTGGCGCTCGCCGCGGGAACGCTGGCGCTGTACGTCCTGAGCCGGGCGCTGCTCAACTATGATTTCCTGCCGCGTTTCCAGCAAAGTGTGAGCATCAATCACAACTTCGACTTCTACCTGCGCGTGGGGCAGCAGCCTCCTGCCGCTCCGGAGTCCATCGGGGTGCGGATGGGGCAGATCCTCCAGGCAGCCTGGATCAACCATCTGGACTATGCCGCGGCGATCGGCATCCCGATCTACCTGCTGTTCGGCGTGCAGGCGGTGCGGCGCGTGGCGCGCTTCTGGCGGGGCGGTTCGCGCCCGGGTGATATCATGCTGCTGGCGCTGCTGGGCAGCTTCCTGGCTGTGAATCTGGCGGGCACGGCGCAAGGCGAGGTGCCGCGGCTGTGGCTCTTCTGGCTGCCGATGGTGGTGATGCTGGCTGCCCATGAGCTGGCGCCGCATCTCCGCAAGCGCCCGCAGCTGATCCTGGTGCTGGGGCTGGCGCAATTCATCACGCTTGGCCTGACATTCCACTTTCAAGATCTCAGGATGTAGGCACCCGACCTCGACACATGTCCAAACGAACTCTTCAGCTTGCCGCGGTCGTTCTGGTGATCCTGGTCGCAGGCGGGCTGCGCCTGTACGCGGCCCAGCGCTTGGACGTCGACTACGACGAGCCGGTGTACCTTTCGGCGGCGATCGAGTATGCCCAGGCCATGCGCAGCGGAGACTTGAAGATGCTCGCCTGGAGCGAGCACACGTACGAACACCCGGCGCTGCAAAAGATCCTGTACGGCGCGGTCCTGCTGACCCAGCCGGTGATTACGCGCCTGCCGGACAACGACCTGCCGCGACTGGCGCCGATTGCGTCCACTGAAGCAGGCAGGTGGAACATCGCCGCACGGCATCTGGCGGTGTTCTGGGGCACACTGGCCGTGCTGGTGCTGGCCGTGCTCAGCCCGCTGGCCGGCCTGTTCCTGGCCGTGAGCACGCTGGGTATCAAGTACACCAGCGAGGTCTACCTGGAGGCCCTGCCGCTGCTGACCGCGCTGCTCTGCGCCCTGGCCTACCGGCATTGGTACGCGGCCGTGCGCGGAGCCTCGCGGACCGGCTGGCGCTCGCTGAGCTGGCTGATGCTCTCGGCCGTCTTCCTGGGCATCACGGCCGCGGGCAAGTATGTGCACGCGATCGTGGGAGTGGCCATCCTGATCTTCTGGGGGTGGGCCATCCTGCGCAAGCAGCTGCCTGCGGCCAGCCTGGCGCTGATGGCCGGATGGGGCGCCCTCTCGCTGCTGGCCTTCGTCCTCTTT
>DATIPW010000027.1:0-20469 GCA_035471605.1 Anaerolineales bacterium
AACCTGGGCAGCTCGGTCAGTGCCAGCCGGTTAAGGCGCTCGCTCATCTTGGCCAAGATCAGTTGACCCAGCGCGGGCTTGCTCATCAATGCCCGCAGCGCTTCCGCCGGCACCTGGAAAAGCGTGCTGGCATCGGTAGCCACCACATCTGCGCTGCGCGTCGCGCCAGTCAGGGCCGCGATCTCGCCGAACAGGTCGCCTTCGGTCATGGTCTCAAGCGAGCGGTATTGGCCTGCCTCGGTCGTGATCCCGGCGGCGATTTTGCCCGAAAGGATGAAGAACGCCGCGTCTCCCCGGTCGCCGCGGCGCAGGATCGGGCTGCCCTCGGTGACTTCCTGGACCCTGGCCTGATGCACCAAGCTCTCGCGCTCTTTGGCTGTGAGCCCCGAGAGCGTGGGGAACAAGCCCACAAGCAGATCGAAGTCGGCCTCGCGCGCTGGCCGGCCGCCGGTCAGACCAGGCATCTGCCGTGCGGCTCGCAGCAGGCCCAAGGCCTTCTGCCACTCGGCGCCATCCTGCCGCAGACCAGGCAGCGAAAACACCAGCACCCCACCCACCAACAGGATCAAGGCGCTGGCCAGGTACATCAGTCTTACGTCAATCAGATCGGCCAGGCCCGCAGCGCCCATCCCAACCAGGAACAGCACGTCCCGCGCCACAAAGAACACGCTGTTTACCCGCCCGCGCATCTCCCGCGGCGTATTGCGTTGCACCACCAGTCGCCTTCCAATGGCAGACGGCGCATTGAAGATGCCCGCAATCGAGATCACCAGGATGGCCAGCGGTATCGAATTCAGGAAGGAATAGATGATGCCGGTCACCGCCATTCCCAGATAGCTGATTCCGATCCACACGCTCTCTGGCATCCGGTCGAAGATACTGGCCATCAGTAGGCTGCCGATCACGAAGCCGATGGAGGTCAGGCCCTCCTGCAGCCCGTATTCGAACTCCGTCGCGCCAAGCGCCCGGAGGGCAAACGGCAGCAGCAGCGCGTTGCCGAGCCCAAACGAGAGAAAGATCGGCACCTGAGCCGTAAGCAAAGATCGGAGGATGGGCGTGTTCCCCAATTGGCGGACCCCGGCTTTGAGGTTTTGCACCACGAAGGCTGCGCTCGTCTTGCCTTCCGCCGTCACGTGGCTGATGCGTACTCCAGATATGGCCGCAGCAGAAATCAAGAACGTTAGCGTATCCAGGTAGAACGCCCAGCTGATGTCAGCTGCCGAGGCGATCAGCCCCGAGGCGGCGAATCCGATGGCGGTCGATCCAAAGGAGCTGATCGCGATCAGAGAATTGGCCGCCGCCAGCTCACGATCGGAGGCCACCTCCGGCAGCACGCTTTCGTGAGCCGGATCGAAGAACTGGCCGACCGCGCTGGTCAGCGCCACGATGACATACAGCCACGCCACGCTCAGCGGTACGAGGAAGGGTATGGAAAGGACCAACACCGCCCGGATCAGATCGCAAATGATCATGATCTTCTTGCGGTCATAGCGATCCACAAACACGCCTGCGAAGAGCCCCACCAGCAAGCTGGGCGCCGCCGTCGCCATCAGCATCAGGCCCACGCTCCAGGCGGAGTTCGTCAGACGGTAGACATAGATGGACGCCGCCAGCGATGTGAGTGCCGAGCCCATTGTGGAAACCAGTTGGCCGGTCCACATCAGCGAAAAGCTCCGGCTGCGGAAAACCGAGAACGGGGACGGTTTGGGGCTGTCTGATGCAATCATGAAGGAGACTCCCTAGGATAGATTCTCTAGCTCCGCCAGCATGCTGGCGATGAAGTCAAATCCGCCTTGCCAGAACGTCGGCTGTGTCACATCCAGCCCCGCCTCTTCCAGCACCGTCAGGGGCGCTTCGGATCCGCCGTACGACAGGATTCGCAAGTATCGGGGCAGGAACGCCTCGCCCTCTTGCCGGTACTGCTGGTACAGGGCCAGAACCAGCATCTGGCCAAAGCTGTACGCATAGGTGTAGAACGGGGAGTAGTACATGTGCGGGATCGCGATCCATTCCCACTGGAAATCGTCGGAGACCTCCACGGCCTGGCCAAACTGCTCCTTCAGATTTTCCAGATAGCGGGCCGTTAGTTGGTCGGTCGTCTTGCCCTCGGCAATCATTGCATGCGCGTCTTTCTCAAACAGCGTGAAGTACGCCTGTCGCGTGACTGTTACGTAGGCGTCATCCAGGGCGCTGGCCAGCAGCTCGCGTCTCACTATGGGATCCTGCTCCCGCTTCAAGAGCCGGTCCGTCAACAGCATTTCTCCAAAAACCGAGGCGGTCTCCGCCAGGGGCAGGCAAGCCTCTTGGGTCAGGATCGAATGCTTGTCGGCCAGCAGGGCGTGGATCGCATGCCCCAGCTCATGCGCCAACGTGGCTATGGCGCGGGCGCGCTTGTCATAGTTGACCATAACCCACGGCGTGAGCTCGGGCATGACGGTGTAGCAGAAGGCTCCTCCCCGTTTGCCGCTGCGGATCTCCGAGTCGAGATGATTCTCGTCAAGGACGCGTTTCGCCAGATCCGCCACCTCCGGCGCGAACGCCCGGTAGCTGTCCAGAACCATCTCCTTGGCCTCTCCGTATTCATACACCTTGTCAGAGGGAGCCAGAGGCGCGTAGAGGTCATACCGCCGTAGCTTGCCCAATCCCAGCCAGCCCGCCTTAAGCTGGAAGTACTTCTGGAAGAGACCATTGTTGCGGCGGCATACGGAGAGCAGCGTGTCCACCACCGCATCCGGAATGTCGTTATCCAGGTTCCGTCCGGCGATCGGCGTTGCGAATCGGCGCAGGTCCAGGTTCTCATTGTGCCAGTCGCGGGCCCGGTGAACGTAGATCTGGGCCAGTACGGTGGAATTGGAAGCGTACACCCGAAGCAGTTCCTGGTAGGCTCTGGCACGCAGCTCAGGCGAGGGATTCTGGAAGTACCCGGCCAGCTCGTCCCGGGTCAGCGTCAGGCTCTTGCCCTCGAGCTCCAACTCGAAGGTGAAGGCATTGGTGATCATCTCATACAGATTGACCATGGCATCGATGCCATTGACGTCTTTCAGATTGATGATCTTTTCCTCGGCTTCGCTCAGCGTGTGGGGCCTGAATCGCCGGACTGTCTCAAGAAAATAGCGAACGTCGCCACTTTGCCCAATCAGTCTTCCGGCGGCCTCATCCGGCAGCTCCTTCAACCACAATTCAAAGAACAGCAGGCGATTGCCGACCTCTGTCAGCACCTGGTCGACGCGATCTCGCAGATTGAGCACCGCCGAACTCTGTGTGTTCTCTGCAAACGAAAGCTCGGCGTAGGCCCGCGCTCTGTTTCGCAGTCTTGCAATCACCTCAAGCCGTGCAATGGCCAGATTGAAGTCCTCCAGGGACATGTCCGCATTCAGGACTCCCCGCATCGATTCAAACTCGTTCACCGCGGTCTCCAGCCGCGCAAAATTCTCCTCCAGTCCTTTCTCGACCGGCTCGGCAAACAGATCTTTCAGAGACCAGCCCGTGGTTTTTTCGAGTTCCGTCATAGGTAGTTTCCCGGCTACTTGGCGCGCCGGCGCGTGTTGGCCGCGCAGGCCATCAGAACTGTCTTCACCTGGAAGGGGGTGAGTTCTGGGTGATTGGCTCGGATCAAGGCAGTAATACCGGCGATGTGCGGCGCCGCAAAGCTGTTACCCGTGGCTACGAGGTACTGTTTCTGAGTCCAGGCCACCTTGACGTCGATTCCCGGGGCGCCAAATTCCACCGGGGGCGTAGCGTTGTAGTAGTAGGTGAACGGATCATGCCCGTCATGCGCTGCCACGCCAATCACGGACGAGTACAGGGAGGGATAGCTGGGCTCGGGCAGGTTGTTTACCGCCGAAATGACGCTCATCCCTTTGAAGTAGGCTTGATCCGCCAGCTCATGAAAAAGCCCAAAAAAGTCCTCCATGGACGTGCTCAGGCTCAGATTAACAACCTGCATTCCATTTTCGATCGCCCAGTCGAGCCCACCGGCAAATTGGATCGCCCGTCCGCTCATGCTGCGGCCCAGGACCCGCACGCTGTAGAGCTCGGCCTCAGGCGCAATCGAATGGATGATTCCGGCGCATGCCGTGCCATGCCCGGAAACATCGATCGGCTTTTCGTCGGGTCTGACCCGATGGTAGTCCTTTGCCCGGGAGTCGTATTCGATGATCACTCCCCCCTTGACGGCCCTGCCAACCGCTGGATGGTCTGCCTCAATCCCGCTGTCCACCACAGCCACTCGTACTCCCTTGCCTCGGCTTTCTCCCCACGCCCACTCAGGCGTGATTCGCGCAAACGGCCCTTCGGCCGTTAGCTCCCTAATGAATTCCGGGGCGAAATGCTGCGACCAGGCCGGCCTCGGCTGCCCTTCTGCCATGGATCTATACGAACCTGCGTGTTGACGAGCGGCGGTAAGCTGCAAACGCTTCCAGGACCTGCATGCACACGCGCCGCTCTGCTTCGCCCAACTCGCTGATGTCGCCAAAGAGCCGTGCCAGCCTCAGCAGGTCTGGCATCCCCCTTTGTTCGTGCAGACCCTCCTCGAGCACGCCCAACATCGATGCTGAATCCTCCGAGGGATCGGCACTTGCGAGCCGTTTCAGCCCAAGAATCAGGGCTTCCTCGATTCTGGCAATTTGCTGGGACTGATCGATCGCCAGCGCCGCCTGCCGGGCGAACATGCCCAGCAGTTCCATGTCCTGCATTCCGAAGGAGCTGGCGTCGATCTTGTCCAGCACCTCCATCACGCCGATGATGCGATCACCAGAGAGCAATGGCGTGGCCAGGATCGACTCGGGGACGTACCCCGTGCTCTCGGCGAACGCCCGATCGAAGCGCGCGTCCTCGGCGACGTGCGAGGTGGCGATTGGCTGGCCAGTCATCACCACGTAGCCTGCAATGCCCTTGTCCAACGGGTACTTGGTCCCCAACAAGCCCTGCCCAGCGGGTCCATATGCTACCCTGAACTCAAGCACCTGTTCCTCTTCGTTGACCAGGAGGATCGAAGCTGCCGCCGCGCCGAAGATCTTGGCGGCTGCCTCGACAATCGACTTCAGCAGCTCATCGATCGAATGCGCCAGCACTGTCTGGCCGCTGGCTTCCATGGACGACAGAAGGCGTTTGAGCTGTGCCGCAAGCCTTGCTTCCTGACTGCTGCTCTCGGTTTTCATCTCACCTGCCCCGCCGAGTATAAGACGGAAATCACGTTCCCCGCAACCGGCTGGATTGCGGGGAATCGTCTTTTCAGGCTCCCCCTGAATACCCACCCCTAGTTCTCAGCCGGCTGATACACCTCAAGGTTGGGATCAAACTCAACCGGAGGCAGCGTTGTCTGGGGTTGCGTGGGGGCGTTGATTGCCTGATGTGCGCTGGCTTTTCCGCTCTTGGCCGCCTTCCCGCCGATCTTGCCGCCGAACGAGTGGGCCGCCGCCTTGCCGCTCCTGGCCGCCTTCCCACCGATCTTGCCGCCGAACGAGTGGGCCGCAACTTCCCCGAGAACCATCGCATCGAGGACCTCGCGCTCATCTTTTGGCAAGACAGCCCGGACGGCCGAGAGTTTCTTCAGGACCTTCTTGGAAGCCTTGACTACTGCTGTCTTCATTTTGGACTCCTTCTCCGGCTGGTTGGTTCCCAATCTTGAGCCCATTATATGGAGAGCAGTCGTGGCTGTCTGTCACCTGGGCGACACAACGCCCAAGTCGATCGATCCCTTCTCAACGGCCTCCAGGGCCTTGCGGTTGAGGATCAGGATCCGACCGCGGCCCGTGAGCAGCCACCCATCTCGACGCCAGGTACCCAGCACCTTCGCAACGGTCTGGCGGATCAGGCCGGTGGCACGGGCCAGATCCTCCTGGGATACCGTTACGTAGCCCTTCTCGCGTTCCCGCTCGGCCAACGACAGAAGCTGCCTGGCTAGGCGCCCCTGGGCGTTCATGAATGCCAACGCGATCTCGCGGTTGACGCTCAGCTGCAGTCGGCTGGCAGTTAGCTCCAGGACTTGGCGCACGAGTCGCGGCTCGTCCTCCATGCAACGCAGGAAAGCCGCACGCGGCACGACCAGCAGTTCGCCGTTCGTTCGGGCGACGGCGCTCGCGCTGCGGGGCCCCCTCGTGAGCACGCCGAGCTCACCGAACAGATCGCCCGGGCGCATCTCCTCGATCTCCATCTCGCGACCGTCAGGACTGTGCAGCAGGATCGACACCCGCCCCGTCCGCACGACGAACGCCGCTTCAGACGGGTCTGATTGCAGAAAAACGGTTTCCCCCTTGCTCACGCGTCGGAATCTACAGGCTCCCGCCAGGAACTTCAGGCGGGGTTCCCCGACGTCGGCGAAGAGCGGCAGGCGTCCTAGGAAGTCACTGATTTCCAGCGCGGGGCTGCTTGGTTCCTTCATCAACCCGGACTCCTCGGCGCGCCGGCTCCATCCAATCCTTGGTCGCCTGTGTAGCTGGGGTCACAAAGCCGGCGCTCGTGCCTTGGTCGTGCGGTTTGCCAATCCTTGTCGCCGCCTGATGGAGAATACATCGGGGCTGCAAGCGCACAGGAGGCGCTGGCGCGGGTGCATTGTACCCGGGAGAATGCCTCCACGATGCGTTGTGCCCAGGCGCGGGCCAAGGGCATTCCTGCAACTTCTGCAGGCAACCACGGAGGCCTCGCGTCAATCGGGAAGGGCCCACGGCGTGCCACCGCCCCGCCGGCGGGTTCTCGGAAACCTGGCTCTGCGGCATCTTGCCTGTGCCTGCCAGCCAGGCCTCGCTCGCCTGAGAACTCCAGTCAGCACAATCCTGAGCTGGATAACGTCCTCTATTTGCACCCAGGAGGCCTTTTCTTGTCTGCAGACCGCGCTGCAAATCACGATGCACGCAGGGCACAACAGGAGCCTCTGTTCCCCTTGACAAATTAGAACATCTATTCTATACTATTAGCACATTAGTTCTAAGGAGGCTTGGATGAACAACGTCGGAACGATGCACAGTATGCGTGATGATCTTGGCGCCCTGTGGCGCGGGCTCACCGGCGCACGCCGCCTCAACCGAGGCGCCGCCTGGGGCCTCATGATCGTGGGGGCACTGTTTGCGTTTGAGATCTTCAACTTCAGCACCACCGAATTTGCGTTGCGCGACGTATTGGGTGACTTGGCCTTCGCCGGCGTAGGCTGGTCGGTGGTTCTGGCCATCGCCTTCTGCGCCATGGATTTCGCCGGCATTGCTCGTATCTTCACGCCGGAACGCGGTCGCGATGAACCAGCCGAGGTCTGGTACCTGTTCGGTGCCTGGCTCCTGGCTGCCGGCTTTAATGCTACGCTGACTTGGTGGGGAGTGTCGGTCGCCATCGCCAGGCAGTCCACCACCAGCACCAGCCTTTTGGGAACTGAGGGATTGATGCAAATCGTGCCCGTGTTCGTCGCCGCCATGGTCTGGCTCATCCGCGTCCTCATTATCGGCACGTTTTCGATGGCCGGCGACCGTCTCTTTTCCACCGGCTCGCCCTCAGACCGTTCACAGCGTTCCCCTGGCCCGGTGGCGACCCGCGCTCACGTCCCCTCCCCCGCTTTGCGGCCTGCCTCTCCTTTGCCTCGCTCGGCTCAAGCTTCTCTTCGAAATATCGCGAAGACTGCCTCGCCCGTATCCTTCGATCGCGCCGAGCCCACCTACCAGAACATCGCCATCGAGGCAGCCGGCCCTGAAATGGGGCGCGAACGCCGGGTCCAGTAGGCACGACCATCGGAATATGCCTCCGACAGAAGAGACGGTCGCTGCATGTTGCGGCCGTCTTTCCTCTCCACAGATACCGGATTCGTTCCTCTTCGTTTCCGGGGTTCGAATCACCGGGTGAGCTCTGCCCATGCTGCCATACTCTCCCCAGCCACCTGATTCCGAACAGCCACGGCCGGCGCCGACCCTTGGCGGTTGCTCGGGCTATGCCCTCCCGCCGATCGTGATTCTCTTGATCGCAGGTACCATCCTCGCACGCACACCGCGCAGTCCGACGGGGCTTGCCGCGCAGGCTGGCGCCCTTGGCGCCGGCCCTGCCGCTGCGCGCATCGCAGCCCTCTTCACCCCCGAAGTCCAGCATTGGGGGCGCGTCCTCGCCGCATGGGCCTACGACGCCGGCCTGGATCCGGACTTGGCGGCCACCATCATGCAGATCGAATCCTGCGGCGACCCGCAGGCCCTTTCGCGGGCAGGCGCCATTGGGCTGTTTCAGGTCATGCCGTTCCATTTCTCGGCAACGGACGAACCGTACGCCCCAGCCACCAACGCCGCTCGCGGCTTGGACTACCTAGCCCGCTCCCTGGCAGCGGCCAAGGGCGACGTCCGGCTGGCCTTCGCCGGCTACAACGGCGGGATCGGCACGATCCAGCAGCCCGAGTGGGATTGGCCACAAGAGACAATCCGCTACGTCCACTGGAGCACCGGCATCTACCTCGACGCTCGCGCCGGCGCCATCCGCTCGTCGCGCCTCGAAGAATGGTTGGCGGCCGGCGGAGCCAGCCTGTGCCGCAGTGCGCGCCGGCACCTGCAGCTCCCGCCCTAGCCCGTGCTAGAGCTCTGCATCCCGCTCCTCCACAGGGGTGGCAGTTGGCCGCATCAGCGGCAGCCAGATGGCGAACGTTGTCCCGCGCCCCGGTTCTGATTCGACTTTGATCGTTCCCTCGTGATTCTCCACAATCCACTGCGCGATCGATAGCCCCAACCCAAATCCCCCGCCTCGGCCTCGAGTGCGCGACTTCTCTGCCCGGTAGAAACGCTCGAATATGTACGGCAGGTCCTCTTCCGCGATCCCCGGCCCAGTGTCTCGGACAATAATGCGCGCCTGCTCACCGATCCTGGAAAGACTCAAGACCACCTCCCCGCCCGGTGGCGTGTACTGAATGGCATTGGCCATCACATTCAGGAGCACTTGCTTGAGGCGATCGCGATCGCCCACCATCTGCATTTGATCAATGTTGGCCAGCTTGAGGTGTACCTTTTCGCCGGCCAGCACCCGCATCTCCTGGAACACCTCCACGAGCAGGGTGTCGACTTCAAGGGGCCTCAGATCCAGGCTCAACTTCCCGGATTCGGCCTGAGCCAACAGGAGCAGGCCCCCTACCAAGCGCGTCAATCTGCCGGCCTCCAGATTGATGCTCGTGAGCGATTCCTCGTCGAGCCGGCCCATTCGGCGCATCAGGTCGGCGCTGCCCTTGATGACCGTAAGCGGCGTTCGCAGTTCATGACTCACATCCGCCAGCAGCCGGCGCTGCGAGACAAAAAGCGCCTCAAGTCGCTCAAGCGTTTGATTGAAAGACTCGATCAGCCTGCCGATCTCGTCCTCCATCCGGCCGCCATACGGAATGCGTCGCGACAAATCGTCAGCACGGTTGATCGCCTGCGCTGTTTCCGTGACAGCGCCCAGCGGGGCCAGCGATCGCCCAAGCACCAGCCACGACCCCAGAGCAGCCAGCCCGGCAGACACCAGGGCCGAGGCCAGCAAGATGTTGATCAGGTTGGCCCGCGCCGCGTCCACAACAGTCAGGCTGGCTGCCACCTGCAGAACCGCCACCTTGTGCTCGCCCAATTGCAGGGGCACGCTGAGTACGCGCAAATGAATGTTGCTCGTGCGGCTTTCCCGGTAGATCGGCCCAGCTGCCTGCAATCCGACCGGATCCAAGGGCGCACGCATCGCCGAGATGCCGGGTGAGCTGGACTTGAGCTTCCCATCCCGCCCCCATACCTGCACGTGCGTGTTGGCGGTCATGTCCAGCGCGGGCAGGCTCAGGGAGCTCACCTGGCCTGACCGGTCAACCACCGTGACATCGATGATGTCACGGGCTGTCGCGGCCAGAATGTTGTCAACCTGATTCAGAAGGATCACACTGGTGAGGACATAGACTGCCGTCCCAAAAACCAGCAGGATTCCCCCAACCAGCGTGGAATACAGAAGCGTGAGTCGGAGACGAAGCGACACGCCGGCGACCGTGGCCCAGTTAGCCTGCTCTAGGGGTTCTCGCGAAGCACGTATCCCACGCCGCGCACGGTGTGGATCAGCCGGATCTCTCCATTCGCCTCGAGCTTCTGCCGCAGGTACCGGATGTAGACCTCAAGCACGTTGCTCTCGCCCCCAAAGTCGTAGCCCCAAACTCGATCGAAGATGATCTCGCGGGTAAGCACCTGTTTTGGGTGCCTCATGAACAGCTCCAGCAGCTCGTACTCTTTGGCCGTCAGCGCGATGAGTCGGCTGCCGCGCGCCGCCTGCCGCGAGCCCGTATCCAGCGTGAGGTCGGCGAACTTGAGCACCGGCACCCGCTCCGGCTGGGTGCGCCTGAGCAGCGCCCGAACGCGGGCCAGGAGCTCGTCCAAATTGAACGGCTTCACCATGTAGTCGTCCGCGCCCGCATCCAAGCCCTGAATGCGATCTTGCACGGTATCTTTCGCGGTAAGCATCAATATGGGTATTGATCCCCCTTGGCGCAGGCGGTGACATATCTCCAGACCATCCATCCCGGGAAGCATCCAGTCCAGGATGACAACATCGGGCGTATGGTCACGCGCCAGGATCAGTCCAGTCCTGCCCTCTGTGGCGGTATCGACGGTGTACCCCTCATAGGCCAGGCCCCGCTGCAGGAGTTTCAATATGGCTTGATCATCTTCGATGATCAGGATGCGCTCATTCATGGGGTTTGCCCTGCGAATCGATAATACCACATTTGGTACAATCGCTTCGTGCCCCTGGGAAAGCGCCTCATGGATGTGAGTCTTGCATTGTTGGGTCTGGTGATTCTGTCTCCGCTTCTGCTGATTCTTGCCGTCGCTGTGCGTATCTTCATCGGCCATCCCGTGCTGTTCTGGCAGGAGCGGCCAGGTTTTCGGGCAAAACCGTTTCGCATCGTGAAGTTCCGGACCATGACCGACGCGCGTGATAGCGCCGGAAGGCTGCTCCCCGATGCTGATCGCCTGACTGCGTTCGGACGTTGGATGCGAACGCTGAGCCTTGACGAACTTCCCGAGTTGTATAACATCTTGCGCGGCGAGATGAGCCTTATCGGTCCGCGCCCCCTCTTGATGGAGTACCTGCCGCTTTATTCCCGCGAGCAGATGCGCCGTCATGAGGTCCACCCCGGGCTCACGGGCTGGGCTCAGGTCAACGGCCGCAACGCGCTCGACTGGGCAGACCGTTTCAATCTTGACGTGTGGTACGTGGACCACCGTTCCGCCTGGCTCGACCTGCGAATCCTGCTGCAGACCATCTGGAAGGTCATCAGGCGCGAGGGCATCAGTCAGCCCGGTGAGGCCACGACGGAACGCTACACAGGCAATGGGGATTGACGACCATTCGGGCGCGCGTATAATCTTGGATGCCTTGCACGGCGAAGTAAATCGGCCGAGGTCTGGCCGTCCATTGAGCCGCCGTGAGGGAGGTCCAGCTTCCGCCGTTGCAAGCGCGCCCTTGGTGCCTGTTTCGGCGCACACGCAGCTGCATCCCTTCCACTGCCAAACCTAGACGAGGAGTGCACGGAGCCAAGGCGGCACCACGAGACGCCCCTCGTCCTGCAGTCGGACTGGGGCGCGGTGTTCTGGCGGAAGCGAAGCCGTCTGCCGCGCACGTGGAGGTATAGGCATGCTTGACCTCAATCTCATCCGTGAGCAGCCCGACCTGGTTCGCGTGTCCATGCAGGATCGCCAGATGGATCCCGCCGTTGTGGATTCCATCCTGGATTTGGATGAGCGACGCCGCCAGCTGCTGACCCAGGTTGAGAAGTTGAAGGCGGAGCGCAATGCCACATCCAAGGAGATCGGACGCCTTGCTGAGGGCCAGGAGCGGGAGGCAAAGATCGCGGCGATGAGGCGGGTCGGTGACGAAATTGCCGCCCTGGATCAGCAGGTGGGTGCGCTGGACGCCCAGTTGAGCTCCGCCACGGCCACGGTTCCGAACATCCCGGATGCGCGCACTCCCCGCGGTGCCGGCGACGAAGACGACGTATTGATCAACACGGTCGGGGAACCTCGCGAGCTGGGCTTCGCGCCCAAGCCGCACTGGGATCTGGGCCCCGCCCTCGGGATTATCGACTTTGAGCGCGGCACCAAGATCACGGGCTCTCGCTTCTATGTTCTCAACGGGCCAGGCGCGCAGCTGCAGCGTGCCCTGATCGCATTCATGCTGGATCTGCATGAGCGCCAGGGCTACCAGGAGCGCTACCTTCCTTTCATGGTCAGGATGGAGACGGTCTTCGGCGCGGGGCAGTTGCCCAAGTTCGCAGATAATCTATACAAGGACCACGAAGAAGAGCTGTACCTTGTGCCCACAGCGGAGGTTCCGCTGACCGGCCTGCACATGGATGAGATTCTGGAGGAGTCCAGCTTGCCGCGCCGCTACATGGCCTACACGGCCTGCTTCCGCCGCGAGAAGATGAGCGCCGGCCGGGATGTGCGTGGCATCAAACGCGGTCACCAGTTCGACAAAGTTGAGATGTACATCCTCTGCAAGCCCGAGGACTCGGACAGCTGGCTTGATCAGATGCGCCTCCATGCAGAGGAGACCTGCGCCGCCCTCGGTCTCACCTATCGCGTCAAGCAGCTCTGCACAGGAAGCATTGGCTTTCAATCTGCCATTACGTACGATGTCGAGGTGTGGGCGCCGGGCTGTGGCGAGTGGCTGGAGGTCTCATCCATCTCCAATGTGCGCGACTTTCAGGCCCGTCGAGCTAACATCAAGTACCGGACGCCAGCCAAGGGCAAAGCGCGCTTTGTCCACACGCTCAACGGCTCGGGCTTGGGGCTTCCCCGGACACTGATCGCCGTCATGGAGAACTACCAGCAGCCGGACGGCTCAATCGCCATTCCGGAGGCCCTCCGGCCATGGATGGGCGGCCGCACGATCATCGGCCCATCCGGGTGAAGCCTCGCGCACCGTTGCGCGGCTGGCTTCGTTGAGGCACAAGCCAATCCATGTCAAGCGATCCGGCATTCTGGGCCCTGGTCGTCTTGCAGGGCATTACCCTTGCGGTTCTGCTCATTTCCTGGGCGGGGCTGTTGATCCCAATCTTTCCGGGGCTCCTGGTGATGTGGCTTGCTACTCTGGGCTACGCCATCATACGAAGCATGTCTGGGGGAATGGATTGGGTGGACTGGGCCTTGTTCGGACTGATCACCGTCCTGGCGCTGCTCGGCGGCATCGTTGACAACATTATCATTGCCAGCAAGATGCGGGGGAATGCAGTGCCGTGGCGTTCTATCTTGCTGGCGATGCTTGCCGGCCTGGTGGCCAGCATCTTCTTCACGCCAGTTGTTGGCATCGCCGCTGCGCCCGCAGCGCTGTATGCCGCAGAATCGGCGCGCCTGCACGATCGAAAACGAGGGCTCGAATCGACCCGCCTATACATGATCGCCTGGGGTTGGTCCTTTGCCGCGGTCTTCGGGATCGGCGCCCTTATCATCGTGCTTTGGATGCTTTGGGCCTTCCTGTGAGACGCACATCTTCCTGCGTCGCCCTTGTCGGCGTGGCTTGAGCAAACCCCTTGCCGCCGGTCACAGAGGCAGCTCAACCCAGATTCACCGGGGCTCTCAGGAGAGCTGCCGTCAACTTCACGGCGTTCTCCACGTCCCGCAAGTCCACCATCTCGGACGCCGTGTGCACGTACCTGCAAGGGATCGAGATGCAGCCGACTGGCACGCCACCGCGCACCAGTTGCATAGCCCGCGCATCCGTGGTGCCGCCAAGCAGCACTTCACGCTGGTAGGGGATCCGGTTGCGCTCGGCGGCCCGCACCATCCAGCGGACGATGCGCGGGTCCGAAAGCATGCCCCCATCCCGGATCTTTATGGCTGGCCCTTTCCCCAAGCTGATCTCGAAATGGCGCAACCCCGGCGTGTCACCCCAGCCGGTGACATCGATGGAGAAGCCCAGCTCGGGATCGATCCCGTAGGCCGAAGTTTGCGCGCCGCGGGTGCCGACTTCCTCCTGCGTCGTGAATACAACATACACATCGTTGACGCTCCGGCCAAGTCGCCGAAGTGCCTCAATCGCGACGGCGCAGCCAATACGATCGTCCATGGACTTGGCCGCCACCCGTTTTCCGAAGTCAAGGAACGGGCGCTCAAAGCCCGCCACGTCCCCCGTCTTGACCGGACAATCCTTGCGCGATGCCGCTCCGACGTCGATGAACATCTTGTCCAGCGCAGGGACCTCGGAGGCGGTCTCAGTCGGCTCAAGCCCAATCACACCAGCTGTCCCGTTCAGGAACCGGACCCTCGAGCCCGGCAGGTTGCGCGGGTACACACCGCCGACGGACGCAAACCGAACAAAGCCCTTGTCATCGACGTGGGAAACCGTCAGTCCGATCTCGTCCATGTGAGCCGCGATCATGATTTTCTTCGGCGCACCCCTAAGTCCCCTGACGACGGAGGGTCGTCGCCGGACAATCAGGTTGCCCAGCGCATCGGTGCGAATCTCGTCCGCCGCCCCGCGGACCTCTTTCTTGATGATTTCCCGGATCGCCTCTTCGTGGCCCGAGGGCCCGAACGCGTCAGTCAGTCGTCGCAGAAGTTGCTTCATCTCGTCCTCTTGGATCTGTGGACTCCAGGTGCGCTCGCGCCAGCTTGCGGCGAACGGCAACCCCGCGTGAAGGGCCGACCGTCACTCACGTCGGAGGACCCCCGGTCTGATTCGTTGCAACACGGCCAATAGCAGCCGAAAGGTTTGACGCCAGTCTTGAATGCGGGCCACGCTGGCCGCGGCGTGGGGGTATCGGTGCGGCACCGAAACCGAAATGACGGGCACGCCATCCACCGCCCTCTGGATCGCGCCAGCATCGGTGCCTCCGCCGCCCGGCTGCCGCACTTGGAACGGGATTCGTGCCCGAGTTGCGGTATCCACAACGAATCGAACCAGCCGCGGATCATCGATGGCGCTGGCGTTGGACACATAAACAGCTGGGCCCCGGCCCAACTTGGAATTGTAGAAGCTATTCTCCCCTTCGCGCTGCATCGGCAGATCATGTGCCGGTGTGGCGTCGATCACGATCGCCACGTCGGGCTGGAAGTGGTGGGCCGCGACCTGCGCGCCCCGCAAACCGATCTCTTCCTGAACCGTGAACGCCGCCAGCAGGTCAATGCCGGACGGAGCGTGCTTGAGCAGTTCGACCAAGATCGATACGCCGAGCCGATTGTCGAGAGCTTTCGACATGATCGATGGCCCCGCGCGCTGAAAATTCGGGGCGAAGCTCCCCCTTGACCCAAGCGCAACTTTTCCCCCCGGGCCTAGGTCCACCCGCAGAGCGTCCATCGAGATCGGTCGCTTGAGGTCCTCGCTTGTCATGAGGTGAATTGCTCGCGCCCCGATCACGCCCCGCGTATGCTTCCGGCCCACCACCACAGCCTTGCCGGCTATGCCTCTGGCGTCCAGCCTGCCGATCGGTGTGAATTCGTAGATGCCGTCTCCGCCCTCCGCCACGATCATGAAGCCAACTTCGTCCATATGGGCGTCGAGCATGACCCGCAGTCGGCGCGCTCCTTTGCCCTTTCGGGACGTCAGCACATTGCCGAGTACGTCCACCCGCACATCGTCGACGACCCCCTGCAGCTCCTGCAGGACGATCTTGCGCACCTCGCCCTCATCACCCGGGGTCGCGACTGCTGTGCAAAGCCTGCGCAGCAGCGCCAAGCTGGGACCGGAGGCGACTGGCCTACTCGCTGCCATTCGCATCCTCCCAGCTGATCGAAGCCAAGATGTCGGGCTCCAACCCGACAATGAACTCAGCCACCAGGCGTCCTGCACGCTGTACATCCTTGATGCTGATCATTTCCACCGCCGTATGCATGTAGCGCAGCGGGATGCTGATCAGCATGGTCGGAATGCCCTCCCGCGCCACCTGCATGGCATGGGCATCTGTGCCGGAATGTTCCGGCGCGAAGTCCAGCGAGAACGGGATTTCAAGCGCTTTCGCCAAACCCTCCATGCGCTTGTGCAGGAATGGATGCAGATTGGCCCCCCATCCGAGGGCCGGTCCCTTTCCCAAGCCAACGGTGCGCCAGTCTTCCGCTCCGGGCCCTTTGGCGTGAGTCACATCTATCGCCAGGGCCAGCTGCGGGCGCAGCTGAAACGCGGATGTCGCCGCTCCGCCCAGGGTCTCCTCTTCTTGGACTGTGGCAGCAGCCCAAACGTCCCAGGAATGCTCTCTGCGTTGCAGTTGCTGAAGGCAGATGGTCAGAGCCGCCACAGAGGCACGGTTGTCAAGCGTGTGACCACTGAGAGTCTCGCCCGCCAGCTCAAACGGCCTGGTGTCAAACGAGATCAAATCCCCCACGCGTACCAGATTGGCCAGCGTGGCGGGTGGAAGTCCAACGTCCACGATCAAGTGCCTGAGTCCTGCCGGACTATTGCGCTTGTCCTCGGGCAGGGCGAGTGCTGGCGGCATCGCCAGGACGCCGGGCAGCGCTCGTTTGCCATGCACCACCACCGGCGTGCCCGGCAGTATGCGCGGATCAACGCCTCCGACCTCATCCACATGCAGCACGTCTTCCGCGACGCGCGCCACCATCAGCCCGATCGCATCCATGTGGGTGGCGATCATGATAGCCGGGCGCTTGCCGGCGCCGTTACCCCGCTTGAAACCGTGCAGGGACCCCAGCCGGCTGACGGAGATCTCGTCGACCAGCGGCGTCCATTCCCTCTTGATGAGCTGCATGACGGGGCCCTCGTGGCCCGAGAGGCCTGGAACCGAGATCAGCGATTTGAGAAAAGGCAGGATGTCAGTCACGTGTGGACTGGAGGCAAAGCCGGGGAGCGCGCAGCGCGCTTGCCGCCGGATTGAGGATGCGGGCTCGCGTCATGGGCTTGGCACACCCGAAGCAGGCGTTGGGCTGGGGCTGGAGGTCGGGGTGGCAGTGTCGGCTGGCTCGGCCGTCTCGGTTGCCGTGGAACTGGGTGTGGGGCTATTTGTGGATGTGGGTGAGGCCGTAGAAGTGAACGTGGGCGGCACGAAGGCCGTGGGCGAGATCGTGGGCGTATGGCTCGGACTGGCCGTCGGTGAGGGCGTGGCGCTGGCTGTGGCGGTATCGGTGGCGGTCACAGTGGCCGCGGTCGTGGGCCCCGCGGTGCTCGAGGGACTTGCTTCGACTTTCGCAGGCTCAGGTGCAAGCGCCAGGGCAATTGCGCCCATACAGTAGCACGGCAGCGTTGCCAGAGCCATGGCCGCGAGTATTATCCGCCGCCGCGCGCGGGCATCCTCCGCCTCGAACATCGGCAACATGATAACACATGTGCTTTGTGAGGCATCGCGCCCGCTCCGATCGCCCCGGGCTATTCGCCACATGTGGATAGATGGGCCGACACGCGCGCCAAGGGTCGGTCCCCAGCCCACTTTCGAAAAGCAGCGAATGCCCGACGGTATAATCTCATCGTGATCCCCCTTCATCTGAGGCTCAGTGGATTCCTTTCCTACCGAGATGCCACGGAACTGGATTTCTCGAGATTCGATCTCGCGTGCATCTCGGGCGCCAACGGGGCTGGGAAGTCGACTCTGCTGGATGCCATCACCTGGGCATTGTTTGGCCAGGCCCGACGGCGCGATGATGCCCTGATCAATCTGCAGTGCGACGCAACGGAGGTGGTCTTTACGTTTCGCTACGAACAGACGGACTATCGTATCCTGCGGAGTCTGAGACGCGGCAAGGGCGGCTCCCTGGAGTTTCAGGCAAGCCACCCAGTGGCGGCCGCATCGGCCCTGGACCCGCAGCGGACTTGGAAGCCGCTCACAGAACGCACGCAGCGCGAGACCCAGGCCCGCATCGAGCAGATCTTTCACCTCGACTACGAGACCTTCGTAAACGCTTCATTCTTTCTGCAGGGCAAGGCGGATCTGTTCGCCCAGCAGACTCCAGCCAGGCGCAAGGAGGTGCTCAGCAACATTCTCGGCATGGAGGCCTGGGAATCGTTCCGGTCGCGCGCCAGTGAGCGACGCAAAGCCCTCGAGGCGGAGCTCGCCTCGGTCAGGGGCAGGCTGGAAGAGATCCGCGCCGAACTGGGGGAGGAAGCCCAGCGGACGCAGCGTCTCGGAGACTTGGAGACCAATCTCCAGCGACTGATCGCGGCCCGCACGTCACAGGCCGCGACGCTGGACAGCGCGCGCCGAGCGCACGTGCTCTTGGAAGGGCAACGCATGATGCTCACCGAACAGAGCGCGGCACTGGGTAGCCTCCGTTCCCATGTGGCCGGCCTCAAGTCCAGAATCGAGGATCGCCAAGAGGCCGTGTCCAAGACTGCAGAACTCACACGGCATGCGACAGACATCGAGTCGGCGTACCGCGCCTGGCGCGAAACGCTGACAGAGCTGGAACGCTGGGAAACAGTCGCACGGCGCTTCCAGGACCGTGAGCGGCAGCGGACGCCGCTGCTGCAGCAGGTTTCCGATGAGCAAGCGCGACTTTCGCAGCAGAGGCAGCAATTGGAGACGCGCCAGCACCAGGTTGCGGCCAGCAGCTCCGCGGTCCGAGACCTAGAATTGGAACTCCAGCATGCGGCCGGGTCGCTGCGGCAAGCCGAAGCAGACCTGCAGCAACGTTCCGCAATGCAGACCCGACTGGCGGCGGAACGCCAGGCGTTGGGGGAGAAAGCCTCCGAAAACAAGCACCTCAAAGACCAGATGGAGGAAATCAAACTCCGAATCGATACTCTGGAGGCATCATCCGGCGCGGCATGCCCCCTTTGCGGGCAATCGCTCACCAAGTCACATCGGCGGTCTACACTTGCGAACCTGAAGTCTCAGGGCAAGCAACTCGGAAACCAATACCGCACCAATACGAATAGGATGCAGGAGATCCATTCCACTGTTGCCGATTTGGAGACGCACCTTGCCACCCTCGGAGCACTCGACACCGTTCTGGTCTCCCGCTCAAGGGTGATGGCCCAGCTCACCGAACGGCTCCAGGCGTCGCGAATTGATCTGGACGACTGGGAGCAGTCAGGGAAGATCGAACTTGCCGAGATCTCGCGTATCCTGGACGCGGGTGACTTTGCAGCGGCTGCGCGATCCCAGCTGGCGGCCCTCGATGCCGAACTGGCGGGGCTCGGCTATGATGCGGCGGCCCACGATAGAGCGCGCCTGCAAGAAGCCCAGCGGCGCTCGGCTGAGGACGCCCGCGCCCGTCTGCAGTCTGCCCGGGCCGCGCTCGAACCCCTGGAGAATGAACTTCGCAATCTGGAGTCGCAACTGGCCGAGCGCCAGGTTTCCCTGGCTCAGCAGGAGGCGCAAGTCCAGGAGGCCCAGAGGCAACTCTCGTCGCTGGCGGCAGAGGCGCCGGACCTGGGTCTGATCGAGCGTCAGCTGTTCGAGCTTCAAGAACAGGAGAACGCGCTCAACCAGGAGGTGGGTGCGGCTCGCCAGAGGGTGGCCGTACTAGCCGACCTGCGCCTGCGCGGAGCTGAATTGGAGGCCTCTGGTCAAGCCCTGGCTTTGAAGGTTGGACAACACAAGATGCTTGAGAGCGCCTTCGGCAAGGATGGTGTGCCGGCCCTGCTGGTCGAGCAGGCTCTGCCCGAGGTCGAAATGCGGGCCAACGAGATCCTCGATCGACTCAGCGATGGCCGCATGTCCGTTCATTTCGAGACACAGGCTGCCTACCGCGACCGGAAGCGGGATGACCTGCGCGAGACTCTGGAGATCAAGATCAGTGACGGGGTGGGGCAGCGCGCCTACGAGATGTTCTCCGGAGGCGAGGCCTTCCGCGCGAATTTCGCCATTCGCCTCGCGCTCTCTCAAGTCCTGGCAGGGCGAAAAGGGGCGCGCCTTCAGACGCTGGTTATTGATGAGGGTTTCGGGTCGCAGGACAACCAGGGCGTACAAAGGCTGATCGAGACCATCAATCTGATTCGCCCTGATTTCGCGCTGATCCTGGTGATTAGTCACCTGGACGAACTCAAAGACGCGTTTCCAACGCGCATCCAAGTTGAGAAGACGGAGCGCGGCAGCATCCTCACGGTGAACTAGGGAATTCCGCATCGGGCACCGGGCTCCCGGAAGGCGGGATGAGCCGGCGATCCCGCGCTAGGGCCGCTCTCCGCCCAGAACGAGCTTGTCTAGCCCTCTGTCAATCTCCCACGGATACAGGATGTAGGCGTCGGTTGTGGCCGCGTAATAGTCCGGCCGCACGCCACCGAACAGGCTCCGGTACGGATTGAAATGCAGCACGCAAGTCTCCGGAAACCCGCCGGCTGCCGAAACCCGATTCTTGACAGCAGTGATCGTCCGGCCAGAACCCCAGACATCATCAACGATCAGGGCCGGGCGCCCTCGAAGCTTGTCGTCAGCAGGGAACTGAATGAATTCGGGCCAGGCCATGAGGGCCGACCGCGCGTGGCTTGATTGAGCGGGAAAATCAACGGCGGCGGTCAGGATGTGAGTGATGTCCATGGCCTCCGCCAGCATGCCTCCCGGAACGATGCCGCCCCGTGTGATGATGACCATTGCCGTAAACTCGCGGCGGAACTGCGGCAACAGATGGT
>DATIPW010000028.1:0-23534 GCA_035471605.1 Anaerolineales bacterium
CATGCGGCAGTTGCCGGTCGCGCCGCGATCCTCAAGTACTGGGAGGAGGGTGCCGCCCGGTTCACAGACAAACATACAAGCTTTGAGATCCTCGCCGTCAGCGGAAACCGCGGCATAGCGCGATGGCGTGCGCAGATTACAGATCGCCAATCGGGCCAACCGGCTGCGCTGGACCGTGTATTTGTTGTCGAATTCGACGCGACAGGCCACTGCCGGCTGTTTCAAGAGTGGTGGCACAGCCAGAAGCTTTCTGGGGACAGCCAACCCAGTCCCAAGCGGCCCTGAGAGCCTGGACTGCGAATCTGAGAAGAGAATCCTTGGCACGGGCACGAGGATCCAGCAGAGCCGTTACAAAACAAGTGTTCCGGCGCCACTGGGAGTTCGCTGCCACTCAACCGTGTCTCGGCGGCAAAGCGACCTGCTCGTTCGCCCAGTGGGCGATTGGCGACTGTCGTGGCTTTCGCGGGTCGCTGGGCCGCAGCCAGAAGCTGCAACAGCAGAAAGCGGGTGCGGCAGGCAACGGCTGGAATTCAACGCCTCAGGCCGAAGCCCATGGCCCACCAGCCGCGGCCCCTGGTCTACCGCGAGGCTGTTGATTTGCCCCTCTCAAAGCGCGCCGTTAGGACCGGGCAAGGTGCGCGTTCGGCCACCTCGTCTGTCACCCGCGGTTCATACAGGTGTCGCAGCCCACTGAGGCCGTGCGGAGATCCCATGCAAATCAGGTCATACTCGCCACTGCGAGCCTCAGCCAGGATCTGCTCAACCACATCCCCCTGCCTCGTACTAGTGGAAGCAATGATGCCTGCAGCCTGGGCCGCGTCCCGGCTGGCGCGCAGGTTTCGCCCAAGTAGACTGTCGGTGCTTTCGAGGTCCCGCCAGCGATCACGTTCGATGCGCGCCGTGGGATAGTCAAAGTCCACGGGGGGTGCCACGTGCAGCAGCGTGGCTTCGGCTCCGGCGGCTGCTCCCAGCCTCACCGCCAGGTGCTCCGCCGTAACCTCATACCCCAGACCACCGATGCAGATCAGGATTTTGCGGAGCGGCAGGCATGCACGCGGCACATACAGCACGGGCGTTGGGATGGACTCCAACAACCCGCGGATTGAGCGACCGACGAGCATGCGCCGGAGCAGGGGCCTTCCGAGCGGCCCCAGTACCAGGATGCCATCGACCTCCTGGGCAACCTGCGGAAGGACCTCCTCAGATGTGCCGTGCTGCCGGTCGATTCGATAGCTCAGGCGCTTCTGCGCCAGCAGCGCCTCGGCCCGCTGAAGCACATCTTCCAGGCTCGAGGATGTGGTTTGATCACCGGCGCCATCATCCTCCACCACTCCCAGGACCACCACGTCTGATCCGAGCGCCTGCGCCACCCAGGCACCGTACTCAACAGCTGGCCAGGTTCCGTCAAAACCGTTGGTAGCGATCAAGATTGCGTTTTTCATCTTATCCAATGTTTCGCAAAGCAATTCCCAGTATCCCAGCGAATGCCAGGACCAGCGGAGTCGGCGCCCCAGCAAGCAGCGCGATCAGGCTTAGAGCGCCTATCAGCAACTGGCGGCGCCCGATCGGTCCGCCGCCCCGAAAAAGCTTCCAGGCAGCATACGAGATCAGCACGGCGACGGCGGGCAACATGCCATGAACGAATCCATCCATCCAGGCCTCGCCTTCAAAGCGCTGAACTGCCAGCGTGACTACCAGCATACTGAGGGTCGGCGGCAGAATCGACCCCAGGAGGGCAGCCACAGTGCCAACGAGGCCGCCGGCTGCGTATCCAACAAACATAGCCAGTTTCAGGGCTTCACTTCCTGGCAGCACATTCGAGAATCCCACCGCCTCGACGAACTGGGTCTCGCTCATGATGCGCCCCACGGCATCTTTGTACAGCAGGCCCACAGAGGCTGGCCCCGAAGAGGTCAGCAAGTTGATGCGTAAGAACATCCAGAACAGACGCCACCTGGTGCTGGCCAATTTCGGCCGGTCAGCCTGCGTGCTGATGGGTCCGCCGCGTGCCTGGTTCATCGGAACAGCACCACCCCGATCAGACCGGCACTCAGCAGAACCAGCGGAGGCGGGACACCCCGGATGTATGCCAACAAGCTGACCGCTCCGAGGGTCAGCGTGGCCCAGTCCGGAGTCGTGCCCACCCCTCCTGCAAGGAGTTTGGCAGCCACATAGAACATCAGAACGGCCACTGCAGGCGAAAGTCCTTCCACGAAGCGGCTTACCCACGCTTCGCGGCGGAGCCGGTGCAAAATGGCCACCGCTCCAAGAATCAGTACCGTGGGCGGAAGGATCGATCCCAGCAGGGCCGCAGCCGCACCCGGCAGGCCCGCCACACGCACGCCTGTGAACATGGCAAGTTGCAGCGCGTCGCTTCCTGGCAACACGCTCGAGAAGGACACGGCCTGAACAAACTGGTCTTCGGTCAGGATGCTGCCCACGGCCTGTTGATGCAGCAGGCCCACGGACGCGATTCCTGAGGTACTCAGCAGGTTAATCTTCAGAAACAGCCAAAATAGGGAAATCAGCGCGTCCAAGAAAGCGCTCCCGTAGGCTTCACGCGTGAGGACCAAAGGGTCGCGCAGCCACCAGTTTTGCAGGCCCGCCCAAGTCCGCTCACCCGAGTTGCTTCCACAAATACAGGGCCCCGCGCCGGAAACCCCGCTCCAGATAGTAGTGCCGGGTACCCACAGCCGAAATCACCGCCAACCTCTTGAAGCCGGCGCAAAGCGCAACGTGTGCAGCGCGCTCAAGCAGAAGGGTGCCAAGGCCCGCGTGCTGCGCCGAGCCAACCTTCTCCGTTCCCACAGCGAGTGACTGGCCATACACATGGATTTCGCGGATCAAGGCGGCACCCTCGAGCTCCGGGACGCCGGTTCGGGGTGCATCACGCCCCGGCAGCGAGAGGCGCAAGAATCCGGCAAGCCGATCGGTGGTCGTATCGAAGCTGATGAAGTGCTCTGTGGCCCCATCCGCCTCGTACACGAGCTCGTGCCGTTCAACGAGGCTCGCGTCGACGGGGCGCCCGCGCACCTCCCGGCAACGAATGCACCAGCAGCGCGTGCCCCTTCGCCGCAGTTCAATCTGCACATCCTGCCGCAGGCTTGTGCGCCGGTTGCCCTCGACTACATTGTGGGAGGGTATGTCACGGACGATACGATTGACACGGCAGTAGCGGGGGATGGTCGGTTTGATATCGGCAAGCAAGCGAACGAGCTCTTCCGTCGAATAGGGATGGTACTCCCCCAACAACCAGTACTGGTGCAGCTCGGCGTTGGCGAGCAGCTGCGTCGGATAGATCTTGATCTCGTCTGGGCAGAGACCGTCCCAAAGTTTGACGAAGTCGTCTCGATCGCTTTCCAGAGTTGCCCCCAGCAGGTTGGGCATCCAGTGCAGCACGATCTTGAAGCCGGCCGCGCGCAGCAGAGCTGCCGCCCGGCGCGTGCATTCCACGTCGTGCCCCCGTTGATTCAGGTCAAGCAGCCTGTCGGTCAGACTCTGGGCACCCATCTGCACCTTGGTCACGCCCAGATGCCTGAGCCAGCGCAGCTCTTCCGGGGTGATTTCATCAGGACGGGTCTCGATTGCCAGTCCCACGTTCCGGTGCGCCGCCCTCTCATTCCGCGCTTGGGCCGCCTCAAGATCCACCGCAGTGACTCCTGCTGCCTCGCCGTTCGCTTGCGCGCCCGGCACAGCAATCTGCTCTGCCGCGTCGTTCATCGCATCAAAACAGCGCTTCACGAACCATTGCTGATAGTCCCGTCTGTAGGAACTCCAGGTACCCCCCAGAATGAGCAGCTCGATCTTCTGCGTCGGATGACCCAGGTTCTCGAGGGCGGCGAGCCGCGAGCGCACCTGCAGGTACGGATCAAAGTCATGCTCAAGTCCGCGCATCGCACCCGGTTCATCCGGCAAATAGGATTTGGGCATGCGCACGTCCGTGGGGCAGAATACGCACTTGCCCGGACAGGGGTAGGGTTTGGTGAGCACCGTGACAGTTGTCACGCCGGAGAGGGTCCGCACCGGTTTCATGCGAAGCTGTTCCAGCAATTGGGGATCAGCCGGCTGCTCACCACCACGCACCATCTCGTGGTACGCAGCCACAAGGACGTACTTGCCCAGGTAGCCCCCGTCTTCCAGCGGATGAGCCCGCAAAGCATCCATCACCCCAGCACCCACACGAATTTCCGCCATGACGCGTCGCGCCAAGGCAAGCCATTCGGGCCTGATAGTGTGGTTCTCAATCCAAGCTTGCTGCTTTGCTGACCTCATGCGCTCTCGGCCGTCGAAACTCGAACGCGCATTATACCCATTATAATGATCGCGTGAATTCGGCGATCGTGGATCGTCTGATCGAGATCAATCGTCGGTTCTATACAGAACGCGGTCGGGATTTCTCGGCGACACGGAGGCAGCTCCGGCCTGGTGTCAGACGAATCCTGGCGTCGCTGGCAGGTGATGAGACCCTGCTGGATCTGGGATGTGGCAACGGCAGTGTCGCCAGCGAACTCTCACGAATCGGACATACTGGCCGATACCTGGGTGCGGATTTCAGCGGACCGCTGCTGGAGGACGCGTGCCGGCATAGCCTTGGCTTCCCTGCCCAATTCGTTGAGGCAGATCTCCTGGCCCTGAATCCAAACGCAGGTTGCGGAACGGAAGGAGCCGACAGCAGTCCGGCGCACGTATCGCCACTTGACGCCACGGACTGGTCGGTCATCACGGCTTTTGCCTTTCTGCACCATGTCCCCGGGTGCGAGCGCCGCCTCAAATTGCTGCAGCGCGTGCGCGCCTGGCTGAAGCCGGAAGGTCGATTCCTCCACTCGAACTGGCAGTTTTCGACAAACCCCCGGATGCGATCCCGGATTCTCGCCTGGTCCGCCGTCAATCTAGATGAGGGCGATCTTGATCAGGGAGACTACCTGATCGAGTGGCGGCGCGGCGGATTCGGGGTGCGGTACGTTCACGAGTTTCGAGAAGCTGAGCTGGCAGAGCTTGCGGCCGCCACTGGATTCAGCGTGGGTGGCACTTTCTACGCTGACGGCGCCGATCGCCGATCCGGTCTTTACCAAACCTGGGAAGCTGCCTGATCGCGCCCCGCCCCGCACGGAAAGACGCCTTGAAACTCGCAATTACCCGCCAGGTAAGCCGATCAATCGCAGACTGCGAACTAACATATCTGGCACGCGAAACCATCGACCTCCCCCGCGCGCGCGCGCAGCATTCCGCATATGAAGCAGCCTTGCACGACCTTGGGTTGGCCGTCCTCTCCCTTCCAGAGGAACCAAGCCTCCCCGATGCAGTTTTTGTTGAAGATACTGCACTCGTTCTGGATGAGTGCGCCATCATCTTGCGCCCGGGCGCCAACTCGCGACGTCCGGAGACGAAATCAGTGGCGCAGGTGCTTGGGCGTTTCCGGAGCCTGCATCGAATTCAGCCGCCTGCTCAAGTGGATGGCGGAGATATTCTCTGCCTCGGTCGGCGTGTCTACGTCGGCCTATCCCAAAGAAGCAACAGCCACGCGGCGGCACAGCTCCACGAGCTTCTCGCTCCCCTCGGCTACACCGTGCATGCTATCCCGGTTGCTGGCTGCTTGCACCTCAAGTCCGCAGCCACCCAGATCGGACCTGATAGCGTCTTGATCAATCCAGCCTGGATCGATCCAGATTGCTTCCACGGCGTACGATCCATAGCCGTTGACCCGTCTGAACCGTGGGCGGCGAATTCTCTGCTGGTTGGAGAGACCGTACTCTTTGGGGCCGATTTCCCGAGGACGCGCCGATTGCTCGATCGGGCCGGAATTCTCACCAAGGAATTGCGAGTGGACGAGCTTGCGAAAGCCGAGGGCGCGCTGACCTGTTGCTCTTTGATATTCTCGCTGTAGGGGTTCGGGCAGGGCGCCCGCCCTGCAACCCGGGACTTGGTTTTCGTGCGTGATGGGCGCTGGACAAGGGAAGCAGAGACTCTATGGCAGACGATACGATTGACACAATCCGCGAGGGCCTGACGGAGACGCGGGAGAACCTTTCGCATTGGATCGACGCGACCCCTTCATCGAAGAAGATGGTGCAGTGCTGCTCCGCAGATCCGGCATGTGCTCGGGATCACCTCCGGGTCATTGATCAGTCACTGGACAAGATCGCGGCTGGGACTTTTGGCATTTGCGAAATCTGCCACGACCAGGTCAATGCTTCCCTGCTCAAAATGGACTATACCTCGACAGTCTGCCTGGACCATTTCACGGGCGAGGAGCGGAAACAACTCGAATCGGAGCTCGAGCTCTCACAAGTCGTTCAGCGCGGCCTTCTTCCACAGCAGGCACCGGCCATACCGGGCCTCAGCATCGCGGCTCTCAGCCGACCTGCCCAAATCTTGAGCGGCGATTACTTTGACTTTGTGAGATTCCGCGATGGCGCCCACGGGATTGTCTTGGCGGATGTGAGCGGCCACGGAGTATCCGCGGGCATGCTGATGAGCAGCCTGCAGACGGCATTCCACACGCTGGTGCCGCTCTCAGACTCCCCGCTGGATGTCCTGGAGCGGATTAACTATTTGTACGCTCACAACGTCGGCTTCACGACCTTTGTTACCGTATTCTTTGGCAGATTCGTGGAGGCAACTGGAAGATTCTCCTACGCCAGCGCCGGCCACAACTCGGGCTACGTGTACAGAGCCGCTTCCGGCACGGAGATGCTGCTGCCCCCTACGGGGCCGGCAATCGGCCTGATGGAGGGTTTCAGCGTCCGCCTAGAGCACGTTGAATTGCATCGCGAGGATACGCTCGTGCTCTACACAGACGGCGTGACCGAAGCTACCGACGGCCGCAATAGACCGTGGAGTCTCGATGGATTGGCGGAGGTGGTGCGCCGGAATCCCCGCCTACCCCCCGAGGCCCTGATCCAAAAGATCCAGTCTGCGCTTGCGGGGTTCACGGGCGGCAGGCCGCTCGCAGATGATGTCACGCTAGTTGTGGGGCATGTCAACTGAGTGAGCTCTCCGTGGAGAAGGGCAGGACCTTGATCTGGCGACCTCTCTTGCCGCCGGTCAACGGCTAGTTGGGCACATTGTCCAGATTGGCCACATACTGCCACCAGTTGTTGTGAATGCCATCCTGCCGGCCGGCAGTCTTGGGCAGGTGGTTCATCCACCATCTCTGATAGGCCCTCTCCGAGCCTCCGCCCCATTCCGACGCAGATATCATTCGAACGTCCCCCTGGAAATCCGGGAATCGGAGCCAGTCGTAGCAGCTGGACGCAACCAGCCTCGGGCTCCCCAGATCGTAGTCCCTGGTGCCGTTGGGCGCGTAGTGGGCGGAACCTACCCCCGCGCGACCGGGAGCGATCAGGTCGAATAGAAGGTAGCGCTCGAAAAGGTTCAGGTCCTGATCAGGGTCGAGGGTCGCTGGTGTGCGATCGGGCTTGTACGCCCACGCCAGGAAGTCCAGACTCCCGAAAACTCTCGCCAAGATGGCCTCGGCGCGATGATTGTAGGAGTGCAGCATCTCACCCAAGTCGCGCTCGAAGGAGAACCCCATGATGACAAATCGGCGGCCGCACGAGGTGCTCCTAGCCAGCGGCGGCGCATTGCACCAGAATGCGTTGGCGCCAGCCATGATCGACTCGTAGAGACCGGCGTAGGGAAATCCCATTATCCAGACCTCGTCGATCTTCCGCTCGTCGATGCGTCGAAGCACATCAAACCTCCCGAGCAGGTCCATGTAGTCGATGCCTGCAGGCGCGTGGGGGGTCGCGCCTCCATGAATCACGGCGCGGTAGTTGGTGGGATCGTATCGAAATCCGTCGGCCAACGCGTAGAACTCGTTCAATTCGATACGTTCGGAGATCTGATAGCGCACCAGTCCGCTGCTGGCCTGCAGTACTTCGGCGATGAAGCGGCGGGCAAGCTCATCCGGGCGACCCCAGCCCATTTCCGCAGCCAGCTTCCTCCCGGTCAATGAGTCGACGGTGGGATTCAGGACGATCAGCAGGACTTTGGGGCTGGTGATCTGCGCGGGCTCATCGCTACTGTCGGCAAGCACTTGCCCCCCCACAGCCACGGCCTGCGGAGATTCTACTGGCGCGCCTTCCCGCCGCAGGAATCGTTCAAGGAATTGCCGCAGACTCAGCATCCCTGCCTGGCCAGAACGAGGGACCACTCTATGCGCCGATTGCGTCGCCCAGCAGCAGGCACGGACAAGACCTCGCTGCCGTGCCTGCTAGGGTGCGCCCTCTGCAAGATACAGCCGGTCACGTATCGCAAGATAAAGAACCTGATTTGGGCCGACCCCCATGGCAGAGACTTCGCCGCTTGGCATCCGATTGGCCTGACCTGCCAGCGGCCTCAACTGGGCCTGCAGTTCCAGCGAGCGCGCATTGAAGCGAAAGACGCCCTGGTTGTCCGCGTCGAGCAGCAGAAGCGTGGAATCTGGCGCGGGCGAGAACATCATTTGCGTGAAATGGGCCTGCGCGAAGAGATCTTGATCCCGGTAGGCCGCCAACGGATTGGCCAGCACGGCGGGATCGATGCAGCGGGTGGGAACCGATTCAATGCGGCTGTACGAGCACGTGGAGAGACGCCCATCGGAGTGCAGAACATACAGGTCATCCCCGCTGACGGCCAGATCAATGGCATCCTCAAGTTCGGGGATTTGGCTTCCAAAGAAGAAATACGGGCGGTCTACGAAGGCTCCGTCGTCCCCCGCGTAGACCCATACCGCGTGGGACTGGGCATCCAGCACGTAGAGATTGCCACCATCAAGCGCGATGGAGCGAACGCGCCCCCAACCCGTATCCGGCGTCGCCAGGGGGACGGCCTGCGCTACTTGGCCAGGCGCGCAGTACAGCAGCACCCCAGCCGCATCGACCCCGAGCATGGTCGCGCCCAGCGTGTTCATTGCGGGCAGCGCCAGAATGTCCACCAAGGGTCCGACGGTGTACGGTCCGTATGTCCCTGGACCACAGTTGAACGCCGCATCCAAACCAAGACCTGACTCGCTCAGGGCTAGAAGCACGACCGCTCCTCGCTGGGCATCGAGAAGATACACGTCGTTTTCTCCTGCGGTCAGGCGCCCAATCTGCACTCCCAAGCTCCTGGTCAGCCCCGGTTCGTAGTTCAGCCGTACAATGCCAAGAAGCTGATCCAACTTGCCTTGGGCCTCAACCCGCAGGGCCCTCGTTTCATCACTGTGATTGGAGTCCTCCGCCCCATCAAGGTAGAAGAGCGTACGCTGCCATGCCTCCCGTTGCGCAACGGCATCGCTAAGAGATACTGCCTGCGCACGAGCTTCACGGGCTTGGACGAGGTACTGCTCGTACTGCACGCTGCGGCCATACCTGAAATACACAGCGCTGGCAATTGTGACGACAACCAGGGGAACCAGCACTGCAATGAACATCATCGCCGAAGGAGCTGGCGCCCCGGGATTTTGGGAGCTTGAGGCCAGCGGCCCAGGTAGCAAGTTCTGCAATCCTGCTCCAAGCACACCTCCCCCTTGCCTGACAACGTGCATTGCCTGCAATATGCGGCGTGCCAGCTGGCGCCCCAGCCCGATGAAGGGCAACCCAGCTGTCCGCTGCCCTCCCGAAAGGGCGCTCGGAATTGGACTGCCCGACATTTCACGGGGCGCTTCCACTTGGGAGCTCACCACAGGTTCAGGGAGATCGGCGTTTCGGCGCGGCGGAATGGCATAGGCCGAAGGGGCAGCTGAATCGGACTGTTCCGGGTCAGTGGCCCAGGCCAGGGAACCTTCCCGCGGCCGCTGTGAGGTGGCCGGCGAACGGCGGGATCCTCCCCTCTCAGCGGCTTCGGGCAAGGATCCCCGGTGAGAGGCGGGATGAGCGTCCGAGGCAGTTTTCGGCAACTCTCTGGCGCCACTTGGTAGGCGGAGCACACGCAATGCCCCCACCCCCTCCGTGGCTTCAAGGAGAAGCGCGTTCAGGTCCTGTTTCGTGGCTGCCATCAGGCGTTGTCGCGTTTCCTCAATTGCAGCAGGGGTTGCGCCGTGCAGGGGGCTCCCCCACTCGGGGGGCTGCTCGCTGCACAGCAGCACGCGATCGGCAACATGAAGGTCGACCCGGGAGAAGTAGTGTGGTGTGCTACTGCCCAGTCCCAGGCCCCGTCCTGAGAGTGAATCGAAAATCCTGCGCGATCCGGAGGTGGTCGACACGAATGCCTGCATGGGACCGCTCAGCAGCAGGGTCAGCTGAGATTCGCGGAAGGCGGCAAGGGCAAGGATTCCAAAGGCGTACACACCTTGGGCCTGGCTTGCCAGGTTCCGCCCGTGCAAATGTTGGTTGAGGGTCTCGGCCGCCGTGCGGAGCGCGGAAGTGATGGTCCCGGGTGTGGCATAGAAGGCCCTTGCGGCGCTGCTTGCAGCTTGTACAACCTCTCCGCTGGACAGCACGGCCTGACCAGCCAACTGTAGGTGAACGATCAGGCGATCCTGATCACGACCCCGTGCCGCCTGCCGCGGTGGAGCCGCCGCCATGAGGCCCGGGAATGAGGGTTGATCTTGTCCGCCGATTCGACAGAGCGGCGCAATTATGATATCGAGCGGCATGCGTGGGAATCCGCCGTCATTATACTGGTAAAATTCTGGCGCTCTTTCCCCGCCACATCACATGGAATTCAACTTGCATACGGATTTTTCGGAGATCCCCGCACAGGCGTGGAATCAGCTGGCATCCGCGGGCATCTGCAACACTCCCTTCGCGCGTCACGACTACTTGAGCCTATGGTGGAGTACCCAGGGCGGAGGGGAGTGGTCTGGGAGCGAGCTGGCACTGATTTCCGCCTCTGAAGGCGGGCGGCTTGCAGGGCTTGCACCCATGTTCAGGACAGACCACGATGGTCGGCCACGCTTGCTCCTTGTGGGAAGCATTGAGATCTCGGACTATCTGGACATCGTAGTTCAGCCAGAAGATACTAGCCGATTCGTTTCGGGTCTCTTGGACTTCGTTCAACAGCTGCCCGAGTTCAGGGATCTTCCGCTCGACTGGTACAACATACCTCAGAGCTCGCCGACAATCCCGGCTCTTCGAGCTGAAGCCGCGCTTCGCGGATGGGACTTTCGGGAGGACCCGTTCCGCCCCACACCATACATTCCCCTTGAAGGCGACTTCGAGGCCTATCTGGCGCATCTGGATAAGAAGCAGCGGCACGAGATCCGCAGGAAGCTTCGGCGGGCCAGCGAAGGTGCGGCGCCTGCGCAGTTTCAGGTGCTTGAGAATCCGTCCTTCCTCGAGGCCTCGATTGAGCAGTTCCTCGAGCTCATGGCCCAAGACATTGACAAGGCGCGCTTTCTCAGCGCGCCAATGCGCGAACACATGCGCCGACTCATGCGCCTGGCCTGGAAGGGCGGCTTCCTCTGGCTTGCTTTCCTCACTGTCAACGGTCGCGCGGCGGCCGCCGCCTTCAACTTCAACTATCAAAACAAGCTGTGGGGCTACAACTCGGCGGTCAACAGAGATTTCATGGACCTCTCGCCGGGTTGGGTTCTGCTGGCGCATCAGATCCGCTGGGCATGCGAGCACGGATACTCCGAACTGGACTTCATGCGCGGAGATGAGGACTACAAGTACCGGTTCGGGGGCGTGAGCCGGCGGGTGATGCGCGTTGGCGTGACACCTGCCTGAGATGGGGCGGTGCTCGATCGCCTTCAGTGTATACTGACCCAATCCGGAAAGCGGAGAAGAGATATGAAGCGTGCTGTGGGGATAAGCATAGGATCATCGAAACGTGACAAGACGGTCCAAGTGACCCTGCTGGGAGAAGAAGTCAGCCTGCAACGCATCGGCACGGATGGGGACATGGAGGCCGCTGCCCTGAAATACAGGGAGCTCGATGGTCGGGTCGACGCCTTCGGGGTGGGCGGCGCTGACCTGGGCCTGATGGTGGACAACAAGTGGTATCCGCTCTACTCGGTGCGCCCCATGATTCGGTACGTCAAGAAGACACCCATTGTCGACGGCGTCGGACTGAAGAACACGCTTGAGAACAAGTCCGCGCCGTACCTGGAAGCCCACATCGCGGACTACCTGGGGAAGGTGGGCAGAAGGGTGTTTGTCGTCAGCGGCGCTGACCGCTGGGGCATGTCTTCCAGCTTTCTGGATGCAGGCTACGAGTGCGCCTTCGGTGACCTGATGTTCGGCCTGAACATTCCGGTTGCCCTGCGGTCGGCCCGCCAGTTGAAGATTCTGGCAGCCATCCTGATGCCGATCGCTGGCCGGCTCCCTTTCAAGTGGATCTACCCCACAGGCATCAAACAGGAACAGCGAATACCACGATACCAGAAGTACTACGCCTGGGCGTCGGTGATTGCAGGAGATTGCCACTACATCAAACGACACATGCCCGACGACATGCACGGCAAGATCATCCTGACGAATACGACCACCCCGGAGGATCTGAAGCTCTTTGGGGAGCTGGGTGTGAAATTCCTGGTGACCACCACTCCCGTGCTCGACGGGCGATCCTTCGGTACCAACATGATGGAAGCGGCCTTGGTGGCCATCTCGGGGAAAGGTCGGCCGCTCGAGCGATCTGAGTATGCCGATATGCTGGGCCGGCTGCAGCTTGAGCCCCAGCTCCAGGAGCTCAACTAGCCCGGCCTGCTTGCTCAGCCCAGATCCCCAGGGCGGGAATCCACCCGCCCCCAACATCTGGCTGCGGGCCCAATTCGGAGGACTTGACGCATGGACGCAGTAGTCATCGCAGGTGGAATTCCCCAGCCCCAGGATCCCCTGTATAGATACTCACAGGGAAATGCCAAGGCACTGATCGACATCGCGGGCAAGCCCATGGTGCAATGGGTGATCGATGCACTGGCGGGCGCGCACACCGTCGATCGCATCGTGATCATCGGCGTCACAGACAAGTCCGGCTTGAGCTGCCGCAAACCCCTGGTCCACGTTTCGAGCGAAGGCCGGATGCTGGCCAACATTCAGGCCGGCACGGCCCAGGTGCTCAAGCTCAATCCGAAGGCCGAATTCATCCTCTTTGTCACTTCGGACATCCCTGCGCTGACTGGCCCAATGGTAGACTGGGCGGTCAGCACTGCCCTCCAGTCCAATCACGATATCTACTACACGGTGATTCCCCGACAGACTATGCTGTCGCGATTCCCCACGGCCGGAAGGACCTTCGTCCAGCTCAAAGATCTGCAGGCCTGCGGCGGAGATATGCACGTTGCGCGCGTGGCTGTGGTCGGCAAGAATTCCGCCTTCTGGGACAGATTGATCGAATCGCGCAAGAATCCGGCAGCTCAGGCAAGCCTCCTGGGATTCGATATTGTCTTTCGGTTCCTTTTCAGACAGCTGACCGCCGAGGACGTAATCCGCCGAGTCGCAGAGCGCCTTGGCCTAAGGGGCCGGGCCTTGATCAGCCCCTTTGCAGAGATTGGGATGGATGTCGACAAACCGCATCAACTGGAGATGATGCGCGCCCACCTGGCAGGCCGGTCGCGACCGCGGCGCAGCACTTCGCCCACTAGGGGCAAGCGTGCGGCCAAGCGCCGCGGCGTGGCGAGGCGCCTGGCGCCTCGCGCTCAGTCCGCTTCCGCAAGACGCCGCAAAGCGGGCCCCAAACCGGCGGCGGCGCGGCGCCGCTCCAGGAAGAAGTAGCGCTACCCAGCGGGGTCCACCTGTCGCGTCCCCTGCGCTATGTCCATGACATTCATCTTTGAACTCGATGCGCGTCTCTCATCCAGACTGCGCATCGCTGAGAAGCCCAGCCTGCAGCGCAGCGTGGCGGCGTTTCTGGCCCACTCGGGAGACTCGTGGTTCTGGGGGATGGGGCTCGTTGCCGTCTGGTTCCTCAGTGGATCTTTCTGGAAGCAGTGGGCTGTCCTCATGCTGGCCACCATCTCAGCCCTCGCGGCCCTTGTCATGGGACTGAAGTTCGTCTTCCGCCGTCGCCGCCCCCAGGGGGAGTGGGGTAGCATCTATCGGAACACTGATCCGCACTCTTTCCCGTCCGGTCACGCGGCGCGCGCCTTCTTGATTGCCGTGCTTGCAACCGGTCTGGGCCCGTCAGGCCTGGCCCTTGCGCTCTGGGGTTGGGCGCCCCTGGTCTCGCTGGCTCGCGTCGCCATGGGAGTTCACTACATATCGGACGTATTGGCAGGATCAATCCTCGGCATTCTGCTGGGTCTGGCCACTTGGCACTTCCACGATCAAATCCTCGCCCGGCTGGCCACCCTGGCAGGCATGGCCCTTTGGTAGTTCCCCGCACGAAGCTGGGCAGCACCTACCTGCCTGCCCCCATCTCGTCTCCCTGGACCGCAAACCGCCAGCTATGAGGCCGTTGAGCACACGGGCGCATCATCGGGACCCGTCTGTGCATTTAGTACCAGCCCAAAATAGGCAGATGGATCCAGGGTGTTTTCGATCTCTAGCTCATTCATGAACTCCCCCGAAGCGTCCTTCACGATGGAGATGTGCAGGTGAACGCCGACCGGATTGTTCGGATCACCCGAATAGTCACCCTGACGGCCCAGAAGCGTTCCTTCATCAATTCTCTTTTCGCGCGTCCCGGGCGGGAATTCATCTGAGATGAACGAGTTGCCTTCCCGATCGGCCATGTGAGTGTAGTACACCCAGATCTGCCTCCCTGGCTGCAGGGGGTCATCGGGCACGCGCACGATAACGCTGCTCTTCCAATCGGGAAGGCGCGTCAGGAAGCCAGGATAGGCCGCAACCACCGGGCTTACGTTGACATCCGTGCCTGCAAAGATGTCCACCCCCTGGTGCCGGTGACCCAGACGGAAAGAATCCCCCCACAAAAAGCCGGCAATGCCGCTAGTGGGAAAGATGAACGGCGCGCCACCGCAACGCGAGCCTAGGTCGATGATCCGGCCATCATCCGCTCTCGGTGACCTGACCCACGCCAGGACCCGTGCGGCGCGCAGCCCCCTCGGACGGTAGTTTGCGTAGAGGAACGCGCCAGCCGTCACTAGGATCACTGCAAGCATGGCGCCCGGAAGCCAGCGGCGAGACATGGGGCAGGATTATACCGGTTCGACGAGTTGTGCCATGGAGTTGCCCGCGGTTCGCCGGATCGACATGCTTTCGGTCGGCAGCTCGTGGGTCATGTCACAGGTCGCACTACCCTTGACCTGACGCGGGCGTCTTCTACGGCAGGAGAACTCGGAAAGGATGGGCGAATTGGCTCGCCCGCGGGTTAGAGTGGCTCGACCATGGAACTGGTTGAGGGACAATTCTGACGTGCGCGCTGGGCGGCAGGGATGAATGGGCAAATTCACGATCGCCGTTCTTCTCATGTTTGCACTGACAATGGCATTGTGGGGATCACCGGGCGACCACGGACCGCACGCTGACGGCCGCCGAACCGGGGCACTGTCCGAACCGGGGCTGCAGGGCACGCCCGAGTTCGCGAAGGCGTGTCTTCGGGAAAACCAACCAGAAGCGGCAAGCCCAACCCGACCATGTGAGTCGGTCCGATCCTGCCAGCTGGCCCGCTCAATCCTGTCCATAAACAGCAGCAGTGCGGGCCCCCGTCAGGAGACGGCTCCCAGCAAGGCCGCACCTCATATGCGTTATCTATGTCGAATTGACGGATATCCAACACTGTGCAGCTATCATGGCCGCACGCTAAAGGTCCTGATTTGAAGGAGATGACAACATGACCCTCTATACGTACGCAGTCCCCAATCGCCTGAGCCGACGCTGGCTCGATTACGCAGGACGTGGACTCGGCCACAGAAGCCTTCGGCTAAACATCCGTGACGAGGGGGATGCCTATGTCCTTGTGGCGCTCGTCCCGGGTCTGCAGGCCAAGGACTTGAGAATTCAGGTGCTGGACGACGTGCTCAAGATCGAAGGCACCTACCCCGTCGCGGAAGCAGAATACCTGCTCCAGGAGATTCCTTTCGGCGCATTTCACCGGGAGGTTCGCCTGCCGTCCCCGCTGCAAGCAGACCAGGTTGAGGCCAGCATCTCCGAGGGGATCCTGACTCTCCGGCTGCCGAAGGCCGAGACGGCGCGGCCCCACACCATAAAAGTCGCGGCCAACTAGAGAGGCAGCGGCTCTGAAACACCGCGGGGCATGCCCCGCGGTGTTTCCATATGGCGGCATGTCGCCCCTCCTGCGCGAGCCTGCGACTACGCACGCCGGGCGTTATAATGTCAGGAATCCCGGTAGTTGGAGAATGCCTGTGCGCCTGTTCTCACGAATCGGCCTGGTGCTGCTCGCTGCAAGCCTTACCGCGTGTGCCTCGGGCACACGCGCCGAGCCCTCCCCTGAGCCTGTTCCCTCTGAAGTCCTGCCTCCCACCTCGTCCCCAATTCCCGAGACGCCGCTGGCGATACTCGCCGTTTCGGCCGACCTGGACAAGACGACCTCAGACTCTTACCAGAAGGTCGTCTATGATCTCGCGCAACAGTCCGGCATGCGTTTCCAGGTACGCAACAGCCTGAGCACCGCTGATCTTGAGGCTGGACTTCGCTTGGTGGTCGTGTTGCCCCCGGATCCCGGAGTGACTTCCCTGGCGGCGGCGGCGCCGCAGGCGCAGTTCCTCGCCATCAATATTCCGGACGTCGCCCCCGGCGGCAACATCAGCGTCCTGGCTCCCAGCGACCAAACCGACGTGCCGGCCTTCCTGGCCGGCTACACTGCATCCATAATCAGCGATGACTTCCGGGCGGGCATGATTCTTCCCAAGGATGATCCCGCGGCCCAGCAGGCCGCCCGTGCCTTTGCCAATGGCATGGCATATGGTTGCGGAGTCTGCACAAGCTACCGGCTGTATCTCGATGCCAATGGCACAGGCATCCGTTATCCGCAGTATGCAGAGATTCCGACGGATGAGGACCCCGCGCGCCTGGGCGGGTGGGCCAACTACATGGTCGGCAGCTTGAAGGTGGATGCGATCTACGTCTATCCGGCCGCCGCCCTGGAAGTGCGGCAGCTGTACGACTCGCTGGGGCAGACGGGTGCGAAGATCATAGGAGCGAGCCTGCCAAGCCCCAGGCCCGCAGGTTGGGTCATGACTATGCAGGCAGATGCAGTCAAGGCTATCCAACTGGCCTGGCCGGATCTGGTCGCCGGCCGGGGTGGGCAGAGCGTGCCCTCACCCTTGGGCCTGGCTGACGTGGATCCGGCCCTGCTGACGCCGGGCAAGGAACGGCTAGTACAGCAGGTACTGGCTGACCTCCAGGCCGGGCGGATCGCGACCGGCACAGGACCCTAGGCCCGCGCGGTCCTCGCCCCCACCCCCGAGGCCCGCAATGGGGCTGCACCAAGTTCAATCTCGGTGGGGCTCAAAAATCGGCTATACTTTGAAACATCGACTCAAGGAGGCCACTTATGAATGTGACATGTTTCTACGATCAAACTCCTTTCACGCTCGGCATGGAGGAGAAGATAGCCGCCTTGCGAAAGATGCACGCTGAGAATCTGCACCACTACGACGCCCGTTGTCCGCGGTGTGGCCGTGCCAATGCGATCTCGCGTGAGAGGTTGGAGATGTTCACCCCCGGTTGGGAGGAAGCCATCAAGGCGCCGGCGGCGGCGCCCATGACCACCCCCAAGCCGGTTGTACCCCCCGCTCCAGCCCCGGCTTCCTTCCCACCCACCCCGGCTCCGATGCCAGTGGTCGCGGCGCCAAAGCCACCCGCTCCAATGGCGCCCGAACCCAAGAAAGCAGCCCCCGCCCGACGCAAGCACAAGCCTGCGGCCAAGAAGGTTGTCCGCAAGGCCAAGCCGGCCGCCAAGAAGCCCGCCAAGAAGACAGTGAAGAAGGCGGTCAAAAAGCAGGTCAAGAAGGCCGCCAAGAAGAAGGTCGTTCGCAAGGCACCCAAGAAGACGGCCAAGACCCGCAAGAGAAAGTAGACAGCCCACCGCAGCCGCATCCCTCGGGCCTTCCGTCGGTCTTCTGACGCGCCAGAGCGCAAGGTGCGGCCCAAGCGGCATCCGGACGATTCGTGCCCCTTGCCCCTGTGAGAATTGAGGCTGTCTTCTTCGATCTGGGCGGCGTGATACTCCGCACCGAATATGAGGCGCCCCGTGAACATCTTGCGGGGCGCCTTGGTGTGTCCTATGAGGACCTGGTGCGCATCGTTTTCGAAAGCGAGACCGCAAGACAGGCATCCCTAGGGCGGATTGGCACGCCACAGCATTGGGAGGCCGTGGCCGCTCGATTGGGCAGGCCGGCTGCCGAGGTGGCAACCTTGCGCGATCAGTTCTTTGGCGGCGACGTTCTGGATCGTCGCCTCCTGGATTTCATCCGATCTCTTCGATCGTCGCGACGCACGGGGCTGATCTCGAACGGGTGGCCCGACCTGAGAGGCTACATCACCAAGAACCGCTTCGAGGATGCCTTCGACATCCTGATAATCTCTGCGGAGGTCGGGCTTATGAAACCGGATCACCGCATCTACGAGCTGGCGGTGCAGCGCGCGGAAGTGGCGCCAGAGCACTCTGTCATGATTGATGACGTGCTAGCCAACGTGGCGGCAGCCAAGGACCTGGGCATGCACGGTATCGTCTTCAAGGACACCGCACAAGTGCAGACTGAGCTGAATGAGCTCTTGCGATAGGCACTCCGGACGCTTCCAGGCGTCCGAACTTAGCGCAAAACACCCCTGCACCGCAGTGTTCCGACTGCATGGCAGCGTCTCCGTCCGGCCTTCTCCGACGGCAGCGTAGATGGCAATCCCGACCCATCTCCGCCGCCTGGAATCCGTACCGATACGGAAGCCGGGCCTGCATGCGGGGGGACCGTCAGGCACAAGGCAGCCGCAACCGGCTGTCTCGCGGCCAGGTCTTTCGCCACGACGCTGACTCCTGGGCGCGCCTCCAGCCAGAAAACAAAACTGCCCTCCGTCATGACAGAGGGCAGTTCCCTTTCTCGAGGTTCTTCTACGCGTCGACCGGGGCCGGCAGCATTTCCTTGAACAGGATCTCCAGTGCCATGCTATGCCCGCAGCGCTGATGGGTAAGGAAGAACTCGCAATCACATTGGAATTTGCCGTCTCCATAGCTGATCTGGTGATCATTGTTATCACCGCTGAAAGTGATATCGAAACTCTTGAAGCGGAACCGCTCTCGCTCCTCAGCGTACCGCTTGGCCTTCTCGATCTTGCCGATCATGCCATAGTCCATCAGTCTTTCTCCTTTCGGACCACCGGATGAAAAAAGACACGCGTGCATCCCACGCGTGCCGGTCAGAAATGTTGGGTCCTTGCCCTGTAGACAAGTACTCGCATTGGAAGAGTACCTCGGCTGCAAGTATAGTCAGAATCCGCGAACACGTCAACGTCGATCTACGGGTCGTCCGGCGAGCGCCCGGCAATCGTAGGTTACGCGCCTATTGCAGGGCGGCCGCGGGTTCGTCGCCGCGGTAGCGCAGCAGCACCGGCCACCGGGCGGCGATCAGCGCGACGATCAGGATTGTGCCAACACCCCCGCTGATAATGGCGAAGGGAACCCCCCATCCCTGGGCAACGGCCCCCGCTTCAATCTCCCCGAGTTGCGGCCCCCCCATGAAGAAGATCTGATTGATGCCTGTCATTCGGCCGCGCAGAGAGTCGGGTGTTTGCAGGTTGCGTATGGTATTCCGGATGATCGTGCTTACTGAGTCAGCCGCGCCCATCAGCACCAGGGCACCGAATACCACCGCATAGGTCCGGGAGGCGCCAAAGAGAATGGCTGCCAGTCCGAAAACCACGACCGATCCCAAGAGCAGCTGCCCCTGGCGTCGAATGCGACCAAATTGGGATACCACGAGCCCGACGACCACCGCACCGACAGATCCCGCCGCCGCCAGCCATCCGTACGCCACCTCGCCGACGCGCAGCACGTGCTGGGTGAAATACGGAAGCAGTGTATTGGCCGAGGCGAAGAAAGTGGCCAGGAAATCCAGGATCATGCTGGAAAGTATCAGAGGCTGCCCGCGGATAAAGCGCACCCCAGCGTCCATATCCTGCAACGCTGCGCGCAGGCCGCGGCGGGCGGCTGCCTGATGTTGGGGAACGGCACCCATTACCACCAGGGCGAAGATTACCGCCAAGAAGGAGAGACCATTGAGATTATAGGCTACGTGTTGCCCCCAATAGGCGATGATCAGCCCGCTCAGGGCTGGACCTGCGATCGCGCCGGTATTAAAGGCGATGGACTGCAGTGAAAACGCGTTGGGCAGGTCTTCCCGTGGAACCAGGTTGGGAACCAGCGACTGACGCGCGGGCATGTCGAAGGCCATAGTGGCTGCCTGCAGCGCGGTCAGCAGATAGATGTGCCACAACCGAATAACTCCCAGCATCGTCAGGGTGCCGAGGGCCAACGCCACGCCCAAGGCCACGCTCTGCGTAATAAAGAGAACTGAGCGCCGGTTGTAGCGATCCGCGACAAGCCCGCCCAGCATGGAGAAGACCAGGACGGCGCCAAAGCGCACCGCGCCCACGACGCTCACGGCAATGGGCGAGGGACTCAGCTGGCTGATGTGCCAGAACAGCGCCCATTGCTGCATCTGGGTGCCGATCATCGAGATGATCAGTCCGAGCCAGATCAGCGTGAACTGTCGATGCCTGAGCGCGGGGGGTAACCGCATCAGTTTTCTGTCTTCAGGAGCGATCAGGCAGCGTGTCAATAGCAACGAGCGGACCGAGTCTCCGCTCGTGCTGCGCTGCGTGGCTTCCCACCTGCTAGGTTCCCCAATCTCTTGGGTAGAGGAAGTCGTAGCCGATCGTGCGGTTGCTGAGCTTGGCGATGGGAGGCATCGCCCGCTTGAAATGATTCCGGCGAATACGCAGCAGGACCTGATCCACGTAGCCGCGCTCAAATCCCGCTTCCACGCATTCCGCCGGCGTAAAGCGCCGATCCACCAGCAGGTAGAGGAGTCTGTCCACCTCGTCGTATTTCAGGCCCATCTCGGCTTCATCCGTCTGTCCTGGCCAGAGGTCGGCAGAGGGCTGTTTGCTGAGAACCGATGGCGGGAGATCCATCTCCCGGGCTAATTGCCGCAGCTGGGTTTTGTACATGTCACCCAGAGGATTGATGGCTGCGGCCATGTCCCCCCACAGGGTGGTGTATCCGAGCAGGATCTCCGTCTTGTTGCTGGTGCCAACCACGAGTCCCTTCCAGATCTCGGATTGGTCATACAGCACGATCATCCGCGCCCTCGCAAGGATGTTCCCCCGGCGCACGTTGGACATGTTCGCTTCGCGCGTTAGCAAGGGCTCAACCATCGCAGTGATCTCGATGGTTTCCAGACGCACACCAAGCTTGTCCGCTACCAGCCGGGCGTCCTCCAGAGAATCGGGCGAGGACGTTCGATACGGCATCCGCACAGCCAGCACGTTGGCCGGGCCGAGCGCCGCAGCCGCCAAGGCGCAGGAAACAGACGAGTCCAGGCCGCCTGAGAGCCCAACCAAGGCCCGGCTGAAACCCGCCCGGGTGATCTCCGACCGTACGAAGCCAGTCAGAATCTTGCGCGCCAGCGCAGTATTTATGTCCAGATCCATGCTCATGAAGAAGCGATTCGTGCCAGCTCCGCCTTCACCAGGCCGACACGCTCGTCTCGCAACAGCGGAAGCCGGGCGCGGACGCGGCGCAGCCGTCCCAGGTCGATCTCCCCCAGCACCAGGCTTTCCTCAAAGTACGGCCCGCGCGCCACGAGCTCACCCGCAGGGTCAAAAATCGTCGCGCCGCCCCAGAAGTTGAGGCCATCTTCATACCCGACGCGATTGCTGTGTGCCACAAAACTGGTGAAGAGATTCGCATATGCCTGGTTAACGCCCTCCACCCAGCGCGCCGACTCGAGTCGGTCGTCCTGATTCAGCCCACGTCCCGGAGAGGCGGACGCCAAAAGCAGGATATCTGCACCATCAAGCCACAGCAAATAAGGCGGCGAGGCGTGCCAGAAGTCCTCACAGATCAACATCCCAAGGCGTCCGAATCGGGTGTCAAAGGCGCGCACCGTGTCGCCCGGGGTGAAGAAGCGACCCTCATCAAACAGAGCATATGTCGGCAGGTACAACTTGCGGTGCACGTGCACCACGCTTCCCCCTGACAGGTAGGCACTTCCTATGTAGAAGCGGTGACGCTCGTCCTCATCAACAAAGCCCACCACCAGGTCCAGCTCGCGGCTGGCTTTGATGAGCGGTCGGAAAACCGAATCATCTTCACTTGGACGGTGGGCGACGGTGGGCACAAGATCCTGCAGCACATAGCCCGTTAGAGATAGCTCAGGGAATACAACCAGGTCGGCCTTCTCGGCCCTTGCTTGGCGGATAAAGCCCATATGCGCTTCCAGATTGGCCTCGACATCCCCCAGCCTGGTGGCAATCTGGATCAGCGCCAGCTTGAGCCGCATGTTAAGAATCTTACCACTGAAACCCTGGCGCCTCATCCTGTCAGAAGTGCTCCACCAGCTTGCACACCATCTCGGCAGGCGCCTGCGTTTGTCCGTCGCCTCACCCCGCGTGTCACCCACGGTGCCGCACGGTCCGTGAGATCAGTGCTAGAAGGGATTGATCTGAGATACGCGGGGGAGACAGCTGCTTGGCGGGGTCAGGATGTCGGGCCGCGCAAGATACGGGCTGCAACGCTGGCGGAGAGGGTGGGATTCGAACCCACGGTGGCCACTAGGACCACAACGGTTTTCGAGACCGTCCCATTCAACCGCTCTGGCACCTCTCCGAAAGTGCGGCCGGATTATAACTCACAAGTCGACGCTGGAATGCAGTGTAGGGTAGTGCACGTCGCGGATGGATTGGTCCTTGAGCTTGGCGGTCAGCGCCTGCGCGGGACCCTGCTCCCCATGGATGAGGAAGATCTTCTTCACGCTCTGCTTGATCGAGGCCGCATAGCTTACGAGTAGGTCTTGGCCAGCGTGCGCCGAAAGGCCTGGGATCGTCACGACCTCGGCGCGCACGTCATAGGGATCGCCAAAGATCCGTACCTGTTTGTCACCCTCAGCCAGGCGTCTCCCGAGCGTATCCGGTGCCTGCCAGGACACAATCGTCACCGTATTGCGCGGATCGCCGATGTTGTTCTTCAGGTGATGCAGGATGCGTCCGGTCTCCGCCATTCCTGAGGCCGATATGATGACCATCGATTCATGGCGCTCATTTAAGGCCTTGGATTCGTCCACCGATCGCACGTACCGCAGCCCTGGAAACTGCAAGGCCGGATGGCGGTTCTCGCGGACAAACTCCCGGGTCTCCTTGTCAAAGTACTCCGGATGCCTGCGAAAGACGTCGGTGGTGTTGACCGCCAGCGGGCTGTCCACGATCACGGGTAGCGGCTTGATCTCCCCATCGGCCACCATGCGGTTCAGATCGAAGACCAGCTCCTGCGTCCGGCCGACCGCAAAAGACGGGACAATCACTTTTCCGCCGCGCGCCGCGGTCCGCGTGACGACCCCGCGCAATGCATCATACGCCTCCCCGGGATCATTGTGCGCCAGATCACCATACGTGCATTCCATCAGCAAGTAGTCCACCGGCTCCGGCAGCACCGGATCCTTCAACAGAGGCAGCCGGAACCGGCCGATATCGCCGGAGAACCAGAAACGCACG
>DATIPW010000029.1:0-3285 GCA_035471605.1 Anaerolineales bacterium
CTGGCCTTTGCCAGCCTGTATTTTGTGACCACATCCATTCTGTTCAACACGGCCGGCGTGCTGATCGCCTCCCTGGGGCACATGGATCTGAAGGCCGCGGTGCTTGGGCTGTTCCGGGTTCCGGCCGTGTACGCCGTGGTCCTGGCCGCCGTGCTGAACCGCTACGACGTGTCGCTGCCGCTGCCGCTGGCGCGGACCGTTGATCTGGCTGCGGGCGGCAGCATCCCGCTGATGATCGTGCTGTTGGGGGTGGAGCTGTCGCGCGTCAGGTGGTCGCACAGTGCCCGGCCGATCGGCATGAGCGTGGGGCTGCGCCTGCTTGCGGGCCCTGCCATCGGATTGCTGCTGGCCATCCCCTTCGGTCTGCAGGGCGCGGCGCGCCTGGGCAGTATTACCCAGAGCGCGATGCCGGCGGCCGTGACGAACACCGTGCTGGCAGCGGAGTACGGCCTGGACACTTCGCTGGTTACCGCAATGGTGTTTCTGGGCACGTTGCTGAGTCCACTGACGCTCACGCCGCTGATTGTGCTCCTGGGAAGCTAGGAGAGGCACAACGGCGACAGGTTGCCGAAGGAGCTGCCATGTTTGATGCCGGGGACCAGGCGCGTCTGCACATTCGTGTCAGGGGACGAGTACAGGCAGTGGGATTTCGCGCCCATGTGGAGGACAACGCCCGCCGGCTGGGGATCCAGGGCTGGGTGCGCAATGTGGGCTATGACGTGGTGGAGGCGGTGGCGGAGGGGGCGCGTTCGAAGCTTGAAATCCTGGAAGGCGTGATGCGGACCGGCCCGCTTGGGGCGCATGTCCAGGAAGCCACGGTCGAGTGGCTGGATGCGACGGGGGAATTCAACGAGTTCGTGGTGCGGCGCAGCGTCTAATCCCGGCCCGGGCCGGGGATTCGCTACGAGAAGCCCAGTCCCCGCTCTTTCATCGAGACGTGACGGCCGCGCCCGATGATGATGTGATCGAGCACCTTGACGTCGATCAGCTCGCCGGCCTTGATCAGCTCGCGCGTGACCGCCACGTCATCCGGGCTCGGGGTGGGGTCCCCGCTGGGGTGATTGTGCACCACGATGAGCGCGGTGGCGTTGCGGCGCACGGCAGGCTTGAAGACCTCGGCAGCGCGCACCTGCGCGGTATTGACCGAGCCGCGGTAGATCTCCTTGATATCCAAGACCTGATTGCGGGTGTCCAACAGGATGACACGCAGGACTTCCTGGTCCAGGGCCTGCATGTCGTACTTGACCAGGTCGGCCGCCTGGGCTGGATTGCTGATAGTGGGCAGTTGCTCCACCGGGCTTTCCTGAAGCCGGCGGCCGAGCTCGATGGCGGCCTTGATCTGCGCGGCCTTGGCAACACCGATGCCTTTCTCCGCCACCAGGTCCTCGAAAGGTGCCCGGTGGATGCCCGCCAGCCCCCCGAACTCATGCAGCAAACGCTGGCCGACCTGGACGGCGCTCTCACCCGGAACCCCGACGCGCAGCAGAATCGCCAGCAGTTCGGCGTTGCCGAGGCTGTGCGCGCCCTCGCCCTTGAGGCGCTCGCGCGGCCGCTCGGATTCGTGCAAATCACTGATGCGGTGGGATGCGCCAGACGGTTTCTTCACCATGACGCCTGCTCTGCAGATTGAAGCTCATTCTACAGCGGAAAACCTTGCTTGACACGGCTTTTTGCCTCATGTACAATGATTTCCGCCCTTCCCCGGGAGCCGCACCTTAAGAATGGGCCTGTAGCGCAGTTGGGAGCGCGCCTCAATCGCACTGAGGAGGTCAGGGGTTCGAATCCCCTCAGGTCCACAGGTTCACGAGGCCGGTCTGCAACGGATGAGCCAACGGCATTCGTGGATCGCAGGTCCAAAATCGCCCGCCCGCGTCACATTGGGGCGGATTTCTCCGGGCCCATAGCGCAGTTGGGAGCGCGTCTCAATGGCATTGAGAAGGTCGGGGGTTCGAATCCCCCTGGGTCCACCTAGGTTAAATCATCCCGACCACGCGTCGGGATGATTGCTTCAGGCGGAGGCCCCGTGCTTCTGCCAACCCATCCGGGTTCCGCGTTTCGCTGCACAGGGGGAGTGCACCGCGTGATTATGAGTCTTCACGTTTCTGAATCCACGGGCAAACCCGCGAACGGCGCGGAACGTCTCTGCCGCGCGTGCGCCCGAGACAGTCAATGCAAGCACGCTGCCACTGATTGATCACAGGCGGCTGCTCCTGCCACGTTGTCATGCCCGGGCACGGCCGGCTCTCTCAGGAAAGTGCATCCGGTGAATCGCATGGGCAGTCCACAGCTCCCATCCATGACCGGGTCACCCTTCTTCCGAAACATCTTTTTAGGCTCGCCTGGCCTTGACGGGCGCGGAAGCTGGGGGGATGGCGGACGGATTGAAGCCTTTCACGAGGAGCCAAACTGCCAGGATCATTTCCTGCAGGGCGATCGGGAGAGCCATAAACACCAGATTGCCGGACACCGAGTAGGGTTCGCCATCAAATAGGGTAGTGAGCACGGCCGCGAATAGCAGCGCGAGCGCAATGAGCCCCCACGCCGACAACCAGCGCGGAATCAGCCGGGCTCGATAGAACGCCAGATAGTACGAGCCCGCGCCGATGCAGAAAGCTGTCACTCCAAGTATGAAGCCGGCCAGGTCCTTGGCCGTGCGCAGCAGGCGACCGAGCGTCTCCGCGTAGGACGCTGCCTGCCCGCTCAGGCCGGCGTACTCCTGGCCCAGAGCAAAGGTGGAGAGCAGGCACAGCGTGCCGACGCTGTAGAAGACCGCCTCGATCAGGCGGAAGCCCACGGATGCCAGCGCCAGACCTTCATGGAACTTCCGCGTCACCGGATACAGCGCAATGGCGATGCCGGCGGAGCAACAGGCGGCGGCGAAAGACAAGAGGGCGCTCACCAGAACCCGGTTTCCCTCCGTGGAGAGCCGGCTGAGAAAGTCCGGGACATCGAGTGCCGATCCCAGCACCGCGTCGCCGGCGAGGCTGGCGGCCGTGGCCACTATGAACAGCACTCCGGCGACTCTTGCAGTCTCTTTGTTTGGGTTCATCGTCCATCTCCTTTGACCAGCGAGCAGCCCGCGACGCGCCGTCACGCGTACAGGCTCCTCGATAGGGAGCCAGTGACCATCCAGAGAAAGGGAATCGTTGGTGCGTTGAGCATTATACCGATGGGGAAGTGATGCCCCGTATCACTTGGTCCCGGACAGACCGGAATTCCGGGAACATCGATCAGGATTGTGGCAATGCGAGGATGGCTGCACCTTTTGCTCGCATTCTGCTTCTT
>DATIPW010000030.1:0-3813 GCA_035471605.1 Anaerolineales bacterium
AATGCTGCTGGGCGCGTTCGCCGCTTTCTACGTTTCCCTGGTGTCCGGGAATCTGTGGCTGGGCGTTCTGGCTGCGGCCATCGTGGGAGCGATGATGGGCCTGGGGATGGCCCTTGTCACCGTGAATCTGCAGGCGCAGCAGGGCGTCAGCGGCATCGGCTTTTATCTTTTCGGCCTGGGGATGAGCGACCTGCTCTTTCAGAAGCTGCTTGGCAAGGTGGAGACCATCCGGGGCTTCGGGGAGGCCCCGATCCCCTGGCTGAGCAGAATCCCAGCCATCGGCGAGGCATTTTTCAGCCAGAGTCTGCTGGTGTATTTCGCGTACTTGCTCGTGCCACTTGCCTGGTTCATCTTGAACAAGACCACGCTCGGCCTGAAAATCCGCGCGGTGGGGGAAAATCCCGAGGCAGCGGATTCCCTGGGGGTGAGCGTCACCCGGGTCCGCTATTTCACCATCATTCTTGGCGGAACGCTGGCGGGCGTGGGCGGGGCATCGCTTTCGACAGCGCTGCTGAACGTGTTCCAGCAGAATATGACAAGCGGACTGGGCTTCATCGCGGTGGCACTGGTCTATTTTGGGGCATGGCGTCCGTGGGGAGTGCTGGCCGGCGCGTTGCTGTTCAGCATGGTCAATGCGCTGCAGCTTTGGATCCAGGTACTGGGCATCCCGGTGCCCTCTGACATAGCGGTCATGATGCCCTACATATTGACCATTCTGGTCCTGGTCGTGTCTGTCTCAAGGGTCCGGGCTCCGTCTGCGCTGACGAAGCCCTTCGAGCGAGAGGGATGACTTAGTAGGGAGGTGGCCGGGTAGAAGAGACCAATCGCAAGCCGAGGCACGTATTGTCTGCAAGCGCCCGCTTTTGCATACGTAAAAGGAGGAATACATGAAAAGGCACCTGATGATTCTTTCCCTTCTTGTCGGACTATCCATGATCCTGAGTGCCTGCGGCGCGCCGGCACCGGTGGCGACTGAGCCGCCTCCGCCGACGGAAGCGGCCGCCCCGGCGGTACCGCCAACGGAGGCGCCGGCCGAGCCGTTTCGCGTGGCCGTTGTGATGCCAAGCGCCATCAACGACCTGGCATTCAGCCAGAGCATGTACGATGCCCTGCTGGTGGTCCAGAAGGACATGGGCGGCGACACCGGAATGGAGATCGCCTACTCAGAGAACATGTTCGTGGTTGACGACGCAGCCGCCGCAATCCGGGACTATGCCTCGCAAGGCTATGACCTGGTCATTGCGCACGGCTCCCAGTACGGTTCCTCGCTGCAGGAAATCGCCCCTGATTTCCCCGAGGTGAGCTTTGCCTGGGGAACCACCGTGGACACCTTTGGTCTGCCCAATGTGTTTGCCTACGAGGCAGCGTCGCAAGAGGGTGGCTTCGTGAATGGCGTGATGGCGGCGACGCTTTCCCAGAGCAAGGTCATCGGGGTGGTTGGCCCGATTGAGACCGGCGATGCAAAACTGTATGTGGACGGGTTCAAGGCCGGCGTCCTTGCAACGGATCCCGCTGCGCAGGTCAATGTAAACTACATTGGATCCTTCTCGGACACCGCTCTTGCAGCGGCTGCTGCCGAGACCCACATCGCCGCCGGCGCGGATGTGTTGACGGGAACCGCGCAGATGGTTGTGGGTGCGATCGGCCAGGCGCAGGAAAACAACGTGCTGTGGTTCGGAACACAGTCAAACCAGACGTCGCTGGCTCCGACCATTGTCGTTGCCAGCCAGGTTTATCACTGGGAGGTCGTGCTGCGCCAGATGATCGATCTGATCGGACAAGGTACGCTGGGCGGTCAGAGCTTTGAGATCAACCTGGCGAACGGCGGAGAGGTGATCGAATACAACGCCGACTATGCACTCCCCGAGGACGCCAAGGCGCTCGCCGAGACGACCGTCACGGGCATCACCGACGGCAGTGTCACCATCCCCCTGCCGTAGCCGAATAGAACACCTCATGGCTTCAGAAGCCCAGCCGGGCTTCTGAAGCCGACCTCAAGCTGGGATATGGAAGCACCCACAGCGTCCCCACGGATGAAGTCGCGAATCGAACAACTGGAAATGCGGGGGATCACGAAACAGTTTCCGGGCGTGCTGGCAAATCACGCCGTGGATTTCGATGTGCGCGCGGGGGAGGTACATGCCCTACTGGGGGAGAACGGTGCCGGGAAGAGCACCTTGATGAAAGTGCTATACGGCATGTATCGGCCGGATGCGGGTGAGATTCTGATCAATGGCCAGCCCGCCGGGATTGCATCGCCGAACGACGCCATCTCCACGGGCATAGGCATGATCCATCAGCACTTCATGCTGGTACAGTCCCTGAAAGTGGTCGAGAACGTGGCGCTGGGCCTGCCCTCCTCGCGTGGGCCCCTGACGGACCTCGATCGCGTTGCACAGCGCATTGAAGAATTGGCGAGCGCCTATGGCTTGAAGATCGATCCGGAGGCCTACGTCTGGCAACTATCGGTCGGACAACAGCAGCGGGTCGAAATCATCAAGGCCCTTCATCGAGGGGCCTCGCTGCTTGTCTTGGACGAACCGACGGCCGTGCTGACTCCGCAGGAAGCGGAGGAGCTATTCGGCGTGATGCGCCAAATGGCAAAGGATGGCCACGCACTGATCTTTATTTCGCACAAGCTGAACGAAGTCGTGGAGATCAGCCAGCGTGTCACCGTGCTGCGAGACGGCCGCAGTATGGGCACACGCCTGACCTCCGAGACCACGAAGCAGGATCTCGCCAACTGGATGGTAGGCCGTGACGTCGGCTTCTCGCTGACCCGCGCGGAGGTGCAGCCAGGCGAGCTTCGCCTTCAACTGGAGCATGTATCCTGCGGAAGTGACAGGGGGACGCCCGGATTGCGTGGCGTCAGCCTTGATGTACGCTCCGGCGAGATCCTTGGGGTCGCCGGGGTCTCCGGCAATGGGCAAGCGGAACTGGCGGAAGCCATCGCCGGTTTGCGGAAGGTCACCGGGGGGACCATTCGCCTGCAAGGGGAAGATGTGTCGGGATGCTCGCCCGCTCAGCTCACCAGCCGGATGCTCTCCTACATACCGGAGGAACGCATGCGCGATGGCATGATCCGGGAGTTTAGCGTGGCGGAGAACATCGTCCTGCGAGAACACCAAAACGAACCCTTCTCGCGTGCCGGCTTCCTAAACTTGCGAAACATCGCCAGCTACTCGGATCAGCTCATAAGCAGGTTCCAGGTCAAGACGCCGTCGCGAGATACGCCTGCCAAGAATCTATCGGGTGGGAACATCCAAAAAGTTGTGCTGGCACGTGAGCTCTCCCGGAAGCCGCGCACGATCGTCGCCGCCCAGCCGACCCGCGGCCTGGATATTGGCGCGACCGAGTACGTGCGTACCCTGCTCTTGGAACAGAGGCAGCAGGGCGCGGCCATCCTGCTCATTTCGGAAGATCTGGATGAGATACTGGCACTGTCAGACCGCATCGCCGTCATCTACGAGGGCCAGATCATGGCCATCTTGCCACGATCGGAAGCAACGGCCGGGACGCTGGGTTTGTTGATGGCCGGTGTGCGAAGCCGCGAAAAGCAGTAAAATCACCAGCGCCCATTGGTTCGGTGGTCGCTGCAGGCCGGATCTGCTGCAGCGGCGTGGGGCAGACCCCTCGAAAAGTGCCGCCGTCCTTCGATGAAGGCCGAGCCACATGAACCTATGGCAGAATTTCGCAAATCCCCTAACGGTCGCCGAGGCGCTGCAGGCGCTGCGCGATTCACCCGGGCCCGCGGCTCCAATCGCCGGCGGCACCGACCTGCTGCTGGACCTGGCGCAGGGCCGGCGTGCGCCG
>DATIPW010000031.1:0-1904 GCA_035471605.1 Anaerolineales bacterium
GATGGCCACGAATTGCGGATCGTCGAGAGCGGGAATCCCGTCTTTGGGCGGTCCTCCGGACAGGATCTCGCCGTAGGGAACGCTGTGTCTGTCGAAATCCGTCTTGAACTGCTGCTCCGCCCCAACGGGCGGTGCTTCCACCGGAAGCAGCGCCGGCACAGATGCGGTCACCGGCACGGGGGAAGGGCTGGGGGTCAGGGAGCCGGTCGCGGCGGGGGAACAGGCAGTCACCAACAACAGCGCCACCGGCGCCAACCTTCTTCGAGCATGCATACGCCTTGGACACAGGCCGCGGCGCTTGTCTTACCCGCAAGTAAGGGGCACTGGGCGAAGCGTGTCCATCGCGCTGAGGCACACATGTCGCACCAAGACGCATGGCTTGGTTTTCGCGAGTTCCTATTGCACCGGCTGACCGGCTCAGACGGATCTCAGACGCTGAACGCCCCCATCCTCACCAGCCCGGTGTCCGCGGCCGACAATCCGGCCGCCGCGCTGCATCACGGCCTCCTCCACACCCTCGCACAGCACACCGCCCCGGATGGCCGGGGCGTGGACTACGCAGCGCTGCACCGTGAGCCCGTCTATCAAGAGTTGCAGCACCACGCGAACACGCTGAACCATTTCGACCCCGCAACGCTCACGGACCGCAATGCAAGGCTGGAATTCTGGATCAATCTCTACAACAGCCTCATCATGCACGCCGTCGTCGCGCTGGGCGTGAAGCGCAGCGTCATGGAGCATCGGGCCGGGCTGTGGTTTTTCCGCCAGGCAGCCTACTGCGTCGGCGGGCAGCGCATGAGCTGCGATGACATCGAACACGGCATCCTGCGGCTCAATCGCGGGCATCCGTTCGTGCCGGGACCGCACTACTCTCGCTCCGATCCCCGGCGCGACTGGGTCGTCAAGCCCTTCGAGCCGCGGGTGCACTTTGCCCTCAACTGCGCCAGCCGTTCGTGCCCGCCCATTCGAGTCTACGCGGCCGACGGCTTGGACGCGCAGTTGGAGCTGGCCACGCGCGGCTTCCTGGCCTCGGAGGTGTCGCTCGCCCAAGACAGCGCCACTCTGCATGTCTCATCGATCTTCAATTGGTTTTCCGGGGATTTCGGCGGGCGCCAGGGCGTGATTGGCTTTGTGCTGGAGAAGCACCCGGATGCAGATTTCAGGGAAAGGCTTTCAGCCGTGCGGGAACGTGTCGCGCTGCGCTACACGCGGTATGACTGGGGCATTAACGAACGGGTCTAGCCGCGGGCAAATCGCGCCTTGGGCGCAACCGCCTGCCCGCGGTCGCGGATGCGGCCGGCAGGGTCGTGGGGACCGGCCGCGTCTTTCAGGCCCCCTGGCCCGGCGCGGCAGGCTGCAGCATCCTGAGCAGCGCCTCGTACTCCTCCCGGCAGTCGGGGCACATTTCCAGATGCTGACCGACCAGGGGCATGAGTGCGAGCACGTCCTCGCCGCGGTGGGCGGCCTCGGCAAACTGGTCCAGCGTGGCGTATACCTCGTCGCACGAGATCTCGGCAGTCCGCGTCAGTGCGAGCATGCGCACCAGTTGCCGCATCACGGCCAGGCCGGGGGGATCATGCTTGCGCGGTTTGCGCCTGAACCAGTTGATCATGCTTTTCTTTTCCTATTGACTGTGGCGGCGTGAGGTCCTTTCCTTACTCCTGCGAGAACATCTGGAGCAGCTCCGCCGGCGGCAGCCCCTCGCTCTCCAGCCGCTCCTTCAGGCGGACGCGGGCATCATGCAGCACCTTGTACAGGGCATTGCGATTCGTCTTGAGCCGCCGGGCCACCTCTTCCACGGGCACTCCCTCCACGCTGATCGCCATCATCGCCGCCCGCTGCCGTTCGCTCAGCTCCTCGGCAATGATGCGTTGGACGCGCTGCAGTACGTCTCCGCGCTCCAC
>DATIPW010000032.1:0-2194 GCA_035471605.1 Anaerolineales bacterium
ACCGCCTCGCCGGTATCCCCTTCCTTCACGACCACGTCCTTCACGAGGGCGCCCCACGTCTGCGGACCCACCAGGCCGTCCACAGTCAGTCCCAACTGCTGCTGCACTGCGCGCACCGCTGCCTCGGTCTGTCGCCCGAACATTCCGTCGGCGATCAAGGTCACCCCGTGATAGCGCGTCAGGCGCTGCAAGGCGAACACCTCGGGCATGTTCCAGTCCCCTCTCTGAAAAATCGGCCACTTGGGCAGGGAGGCCGTCGGCGTTGGCGCCGTGGTGGGAGTGGCGGTCGGCGCCGCCGTGGGCGGAACGGCCGTGGAAGTTGCTGGAACTGAAGTGGATGTGGGGGGAGCCGCGGTGGTCGGCCTTGGGCCGGGCGCGCCGCAGCCCGAGACGAGGGCCAGAAGGCTGATCAGTAAACCTGCAGTTGCGCCGGGATTCCGGTTCACCATGCAAGCCTCCTCATGCCGACCGTGGGAGATGAAAAACCAGTGGATAGGGCATTCTAGCACGGGGCCGGAGAAGGTGGATCGCGACCTCGGCACCATCACAGAATGATGGCCGTGCAGATTGCACAGCGTGCAAGCGAGTCACCACCCCGAGCTTGCGGGCGACCATCCCATCGCCCAAGCTTCACCTTCCCACGGACAAATGACGCGTGCGCGCTGCGAAGAACCGGAACGACCCCGGAAGTCTGCGAAAGCTGCACCCCGGACGTCCAGCCAACGCTCAAGACGCCCGGGAGATCACGAAGAGGTGGTTTCGGCTTGCCGCTGGAGATGGCCCCCCGGGGGACGCACCCAGGTAGTGGCGGGACTCGCCGCTATTCCCGTACAGGCAACTTTGCCTATTGAATTCGCACTGAATCAAGGCTACAGTTTGCCTAGGTCGCAGAAAGGGAAAGGTGCAGGGATTCGATGTTCCCCATCCGGATTCTTCGATCCGTTTTCCCGACCGGCGCCCTGGCGTTGACCGCGCGCGGGCGGCGCAGTCCCATGCCGACCGCCAAAGGGCCGGCCGCGCCATTACCGGTTTCGGCCAGCGCCGGCGGCTGATCCCCACGCCGGTCACGTTCCGCAGATGCTTCCCCCCGCTCAACAAAATACAGCCCAAGGAGCCAACCATGCTAAAGACCGTTCTCAGGGCAACGGCCATCTCCATACTTGCATTGCTTGTCATCGCATTGGCTTCGACCGTCATCAAGGTCTGGCCCGCCAACTACTTTTGGATTGAGCGCAAGTACGCCCGCATGCCTGTGTGGGTCAGAGGCAATATCGACTCGGGCATCTTTGTCGTAATCAACCATGGTGGCCCCGGTGGCTGCGGCACCGCCGAATCCCTCTTCGACAGCAATCCCGCCGATGGCCGCTTTGACCGCGCCTCGCGCCTGCATCCGCTCGAGAACGACTACGCCGTCGTGTATTGGGATCAGCGCCATTCAGGCATGTCCAGCGGCAGTGCAGATCCCAACGATAGCCAGGTTGAGGATTTTGGCGAGGACCTGTCCCTGGTCATCCGCGAACTGCGGGCCCGCCATGCGGTGCAGCATCTGTTCCTGCTCGGCAACAGCTGGGGCCAGACCGTCGCCCTGAGCTACCTGACGCAAATCGAGGGTTGGGCAGACAACCAGGCCGGTGTGGATGGCCATATCATCTACAAGGGCAATCATGAGCAGGACACCGCCTACCAGGCTGCGCAGCCGCGCATCCTCGAATTTGCGAACCAGGAAATTGCCGCCGGGCGTGACGTGGCCTATTGGGAGGCGGCCTTTCAGTTCTTTGAAAAGACCCGCCTGACGGAACCCTCCGATTTTGGAGCCATTGATGATTACGCGGATCGGGCCATGCAGGTGTCTTACCCGCTCCCGACGCGCATTTGGGTCAACGTCAAGGCTTCCGTGTTCTCGCCCTACAATGGTTGGGCGTGCTACTTCAATAACAAGAGGACCAACGAGGCCGAAGACTTCCTCAGGAGAATTGCCACCGACACTTCCATGAGGCAGTTACTGCCACGCGTGTCGATCCCGGTTCTCCTGATCTATGGCGCCAGGGACCTGCATGCGCCCGTGGAGGTGGGAGAAAGCATCTATCAGGGTATCTCCACACCCGATTCACAGAAAGCCCTGCTGGTACTGCCCAATTCCCGGCATGGGGCTGAAGGGGACGATGTTCTGTTGATGCAGACAGCCATCAAGGAT
>DATIPW010000033.1:0-1568 GCA_035471605.1 Anaerolineales bacterium
CTCGGCGAAATCGGCGTAGGCGCTGCCCATGGTGTGGGCGTACATGGCCTCGTCCATGGTCATCGCCTGCTCCGGGCTGACCGGTTTGCTGGTGATGGTGGCGCGCCTGATGCTGGCAAACAGCGTGCTCTGCGGATCCCACCAGGGCATGGACGGCGCATCGGAGCTGAGGGCAATCGGCACGCCCATGTCCAGCCAGGTGCGGGTCGGGATGATGCGCTGCGTGCGCTCCTCGCCCCAGATCCTGAACATGCCGTCGCCAAAGGCGGTGATCAGGGTGGGCTGCGTGGAAATAACGATACCCAGGTCCTTCTGGCGCTGCAGTGCGGTCTCGGAGTTCAGGACGGAATGCTCGATGCGGTGCCGCGGATCCGGACGCGGATTCTTCTGCATCGCATTCTCGATGGCATCCAGCGCCATATCCAATGCGGCATCGCCCCCGGTATGGATGGCCACCTGATAGCCCGCATCGTGGAAGGCCTTCACGGCCTCGTTCAAGTCGTTGGGCTTCCAGATCGGGTTGTTCCACATGATCCCCTCGTGCGGCTCGTGGGTGTAGGCAGCCTCCAGGCCGCCATCTGCCTGGAACTTGCCCCCGGCGAAGTGCATGTAGTCATCCTCGTAGCGCATGGCCTCGATATCCGCGATGCGCCCATTGAGTTCCTGGATGTATTCGAGCACGTTCATGATTTGACCGCGGATGGTCATCTGCCCGCGCTGGGCGATATTGAAGTAGGCCTGCATGCGATCCAGGTCCCGGGCGTACACGTCCTGGAAGCTGGTGACGCCCATCGCGGCGAACTTGGCCTGGGGGTTCAGAACGCTGGTCTCCATGGCTTTCAGATCCAGGAGGTCCCTGGGCCACAGCCGGCGGATGAGGTCCATGGCAGGGTGATTCAAAATGGTGCCGTCCGGCTCGCCGTTGGCCTCGCGCAGGAAGCGGCCGTTGCCGGGATCGGGCGTGCTGGCATTGATGCCGGCCATCTCCAGCGCCATGCTGTTGGCCACGGCCATGTGCCCGCCCTGACTGATCAGCATCACGGGATGGTTTGGTGAGACGGGGTCGAGGTCCTGCTTGATCGGATAGCGACCCTCGAACGTTATCCAGCCCGCACCGACCACCCATTCACCGGGAGGCGTCACGGCGATCTTCTCGGCCACCTTGGCCTGAAGCTGTTGAACCGTGTTGATGGCCGGCCAGCTTACGTCCAGGTAGGCGGTTCCCAGCAAGCCGCAGGCGCTGAGGTGGCAGTGGGCATCGTTTAGGCCGGGGGTGACGGTGCGGCCGCCCGCGTCGATCAGCTGAGTGGAGCCGCCCACCACCGCCCGGACCGTCGGCTCATCCGCCACCAGGCGGATCAGCCCATCCTTGATGGCCAAGGCCGTGGCCCTGGTACGGCCGGCGTCCATGGTGACAATGTTGCCGTTGACCAGCACCACGTCGGCCGCTTCGCCCTCCTTGAGCGGCGGCATGGGCGCGGCCGTGGGGCCGCTTGGCGGAAGAGCCGTCAATTCCACCGTCTCGGCGGAGCGCTTGCAGGAGGCCAGTGTGGCCCCCGCCAGACCCA
>DATIPW010000034.1:0-3367 GCA_035471605.1 Anaerolineales bacterium
TACAGCCAAAGGTCACCAGGGCCAGCAGCAGGATCAAGGCGGTTGTCTTCATGTTCATCTCCAGGCCTCGGGGCCAATGCCCGCGGCTGAGCCGTGCGTGTACTCCCTTTGCCCCCGCGTTGTCAAGCCCGAATTGGTCCAGGGCTTGCATCGGTCCCGCGCCGGCTGTAAACTGTGCACAGCGAGCGGAAAGGAGGCTCACGTGGGCCGCTATCTCATCCTTTTGGCATTTCTGCTGAGCTCTTGCGCGCCGGCCTCAGGCGCCAGCCAGGCAGCCATCCCGCCGGCAGCTGACACTCCCGCACCCACCAGCCCTCCGGCGATGACTCCATCCCCGGCCCCGACGGCCACGGCAGAGCCTCCCACGGCGGTGCCCACGGAGACGCCCGCCGGCCAGATCTTCCGCGACGACTTCTCCGAACGCTTCCAGCCGGGCTGGGAATGGGAGGGGGAGAATGTGCGCCGCTGGGAGATCACCCAGGACGGCTGGCTGCAGATTGCCGGCGAAGACAGCTCCCTGTTGTGGGAGGGCCAGCAGAGCAACGTGCTCTGGCGCCAGCTTCCCGAAGGGGATTTCGAAATCACGGTGCGGGTGCAGGCCGCGCCCACGGCGGACTTTCAGCAGGCGACGATATACATCTACGAGGACAGCGAGAACTATGTTGCCCTGAACCGCGGCTACTGCTCGCCCTGCGGCGGCAACGCGGTCTACATGGAATACAAGATCGGCGGCGGCTTCGGCGCCTACAAGTACCTGACCACCGTCACCGACCTGTATCTGCGGCTGGTCAGCATCGGGACTGAGATCAGCGGCTGGTACTCCCTGGACGGCTCGGAGTGGAGTCGCCTGGGCCGGTTCGGCAACTTCTTCTCGTTCACGCGGGTGGGCCTGGGCGTCAGCAACGTGGACCGCCAGGGCATCGATGCCGACCTGATCGGCCGCTTCGACTTCTTCGAGATCCGCCGTCCGTAGCAGAGGGTGAGGCGCCCTCAAGCCGCAGTGCCAAGCGCGCCGGAGGGCAGGCCCCGGCGCGACCACGTGTAGAATGGGGAGAACGCGGCCCGCATGCCGCATCGCTGCCGCACATCCCGCGCCCGAGCACTGCGCATTGCCGCCCCCGCCACAAGAGGTGATGCCCCAATGCCTGCGCCGCCCCGCTCCCGCCCAACGATCTTCCTGATTTCGACGGCCGTCCTGCTCCCCACGCTGGCCTTCCTGCTGCTGCACATTTTCACGCCCAGCGATGGGGCCCGAATGCTGCCCGGGTATTCCGAGGCCTGGCAGCCCAACGGCATCCAGCTGACCCCGTACCTTCCGGATTCCAGCCCCCTTCAGGCGGGCGATCTGCTGATCGCGGTCGACGGCCAGGAGCTCAACGCACGCGTCGCAACGCTGCTGCGCTTCGGGCCGGCCGTCCCCCGCCCCGCCTTCGGCCAGACCCTTGCGTACACCGTGATCCGCGCCGGCCAGACGATCGAGGTGCCGGTGACCCTCGGCCGTTTCCCGCTGGGTGCGGTGCTGGGCGAGGCCTGGCCCAGCTTTGTTGTCGTTGGGGTGGTGCTCTTCGTGGGCGCATTCCTTCATCTAATGCGCCCCGCTGAGCCGATCGGCGGGGTGACGCTGTTCGGCGCGGCGGCCCTCGCCTCCAACGCCGCCTGGAGTTTTGGACTCCAGGTGAGCGACCTGTTGGATGGCTGGGGATTCTGGCTGTTCAAATTCTGCACCGTCGTCGGCTACCTTTGGATCTGGGGGTTCATTGTGCACGTGGTGCTGCTGTTCCCAAAGCCGCACCCCGTGCTGGCCCGGCGCCGCGCGCTGCTGGTCGCCCTGTACAGCGCGCCGCTCGGCCTGTACCTGATCTATGCCGCCCTGGCCCGCCCGGCCGGCCCAACGCTCCTGGCCTGGATCGGCAGGATGGACAGCGATCTCTACTGGCTGGCCCTGGGGCACGTGGCCCTGGCCGGCTATCTGGCGATCAGCCGCTCGCGCATGCCGCTCGATCCCATCAGCCGGCTCCAGGTGCGCTGGATCCTGTCTTCGTTGATCTTTGTTTCCCTGACGGCGCTGCTGCTGGGGTTCGTGCCCGAAGTGCTGCGGGGGGCGCCGCTGCTCCCCTGGAACGGGATCCTGCTGAGCGGGCTGGTGGTGCCGCTGGCGCTGATGATCGCCGTGCTGCGCTACCGTCTGTTCGACATCGATCTGATCATCAACCGCACGCTGGTCTACGTTCCGCTGACCGCCCTGCTGGCCGGGGCGTACACCGCGTCGATCAAGCTCTTCCAGGTGTTCTTCGTCACCGCCACCGGAAACGAGTCGGACGCGGCCATCGTGATGACCACGCTGATCCTGGCCGCGGCCTTCACGCCCGTGCGCAACGCGCTGCAATCCAGCGTGGACCGGCGCTTCCGGCAGCCCTACGGCCCGGCGCGCGAGCTGCAGGCCTTTGACCGCCAGGTGCATGCCTTCATTGAGGCGCTGGACCCCAGCGAGTCGGTGCGCCGGCTGCTGCAGCTCTCGGTGCAGGCCTCCGGGCGTCGCGGCGGGGCGATCTACCTGCGCTCCGGGGGCCGCGAGGCGCTGGTGCATGCCACACCCGATTGGGCGGGGAAGGAGTCGCTGCGCATCCCGCTGGAGTGGGAAGGGACGCGCCTGGGGCGCCTGAGCCTGGGGCCGCCCGGCTCCGAGCTCGCGCGGCCGGCGGTTCCCACCCAGGACCTGGAAGCCAGCGCCCGGCGGGTTGCGCAGCTGGTGCACCTGGTGCGGCGCAGCCGGGGCCGAAGCGCGGCCTAGCGCGGCATACCCATGGGCCGCCAGTGCAGATGGCCCATCACGCAGCAGGCAGCCCAACTGACAGTATGCCGGCCTATTGAACGGGGAATGATTTTCCTGTATTCTGTACGTATCACGAGGGGAAGTCGGCGGTGGCAGGGCGCGCTCGGGGTGATGACCCGGTGTACGCAGCGCTGCCTTCCGTGGCGCCGTGCCACAGCACTATGGCCGTCCGACCAGAACGTAACATTGCCCACGGTAGTTCGCATGAAGAAGATAGTGCTTGTCTCATGTGCCAGCAAGAAGCGCAATCACAGGGCGAAGGCGCGAGACCTGTACACCAGCCCCCTCTTTGTTGGCAATCTCCGATTTGCAGAAAGCCTGAAGCCGGATAGCATCTTCATCCTGTCGGCCAAGTACGGGCTTCTGGAGCTGGACGCTGAAATCGAGCCCTATGACTTGACCCTCAACCACATGTCGCCTGCTCTGCTGCGAGCATGGGCCGGCCGAGTCACGGACCAGCTCAGAAGGAAGGCGGACCTATTGCACGACCATTTCGTATTCCTGGCTGGCGACAAGTATCGGAAGCACCTGCTC
>DATIPW010000035.1:0-6285 GCA_035471605.1 Anaerolineales bacterium
ACGGCCGATCCGCATCAGCGCTCGAAGTTGACCTGCGCTGTCATGCCCCAGCGCATGCCGGGACTGGAGCTGGTCAGGAGGATCGTCACCTCGTAGACGATGTCGCCCTGCTTTTCCTCATAGCTGTCTGCAATGGAAAGGACGCGCCCGGCCAGCTCCTGCTCCGGAATCGCATCCAACGTCAGGGTGACGGGATCTCCCTGCTCCACATGCACCACATCGATCTCTGTGAGGTCGGTGGTTTTGATGACCCACTTGGAGAGATCGGCTATCGTCATCACCGGCGTGCCCGAGGCAGCAAACTCTCCCACCTTCAGGTCAAGCTTCGTGATCATGCCTGCGAAGGGCGCGCGCACTTCCGCATTGGCCAGGGCCGCGCGAACTCCGGCAGTATCTTCCGCAAACGAGTCGTCGTGCAGGCTGTCATAATCTTTCTGCGCTTGAGACAACTGGGCTCGGGCGTTCTGTAAGGCCGATTCACGGTCCAGCCAGGTCACGGCCTTGCGGTAGTCATCCCACGCATCATCCAGATCTTTCTTGAGCCGCTTGGGCGTGCTCTGCAGGATCGGCTTGTCCTCTTCCGCCTCCGTCAGCTTGAGAGCGCGCTCGTCCAGGTACTTGTAGGGCTCGAACGCCTCGCGCGCCTGGTTCAAGCGCTCTTCCGTGATGGCGACAGCCTCCGTCGGCGGGCCGTCGGCAAACTCCAGCGGGATGTCGAAAATGTCAAACTTGTATTGCGCATCGCGAACGGCCTGATAGGCGTTCGTGATGGCCAGGAGCGCGTCTGCCTGCGCCGTTTCCAAGGTTCGCGAATCGGGGTTCTCCAGGCGGGCGACGACCTCCCCGGCCCTGACCGTATCCCCTTCGGCAACCAGAACCTCGCTCACCAGCCCGCTCGTGTTCAGGGCCAAATCGGCAAAACGGATGGGTTCCAGGCGGCCCTCCGCGATGATTACCGATGACGGCTTGATGTTCAACGCTTCGGGCGTGGGAGTGGCCGTGGGGGTCGCCGAGCACGAACTCACGAGTAGTGTCACAAGCGGAACCAGTGTCCAAGAAATGCGTTGCCTCTTGGTCATATACAAACCCTCCTACGGTTCATCATGCTGTTTGCGGCCATTCCATACCACGATCGGTCAGAATGCACAAAGATCGCCGGTGGCGAACTCGCCCTCGAATTTGCACAGCGAGCCGTTGTAGTGGACCTCAACTTGGCCAGGCAACGGCGTCTGCAGCTTCCCCTCAGTACTAGGATTATACGGCATTAAGCGCGGCAGGCAATCGAGCTGCCTACAGAACTTTGTGTCCCAAACAGGATCATCGGTGGCGGGAGCCATCTTCTTGCGGCTGTGCGCGGCTGGAAAGCCTAGTGCCCCGTGCCGTTGACCCAGGATCTGTCATCGGCTGCGAGCAAGACATCGGACTCCGGCGGTCCCCATGAACCGGGCTCATAGGTTGACAGGGTTGGTTGCTGTGCTGATTCCCAGCCGCGGATAATCGGGTCGATCAATTCCCATGCGGTTTCTGCCTCGTCTGCCCGGGTGAAGAGTGATGCGTCACCGGTCATCGCGTCCAGCAGAAGCCGCTCATAGGCATCCGGGATCTCCGTTCCCTCGAAGGAGTCGGCGTAGTGGAACTCCATCTCGACGCCACGCATTTCGGCCAGGGTGTCGGGCACCTTGGCTTCAAAGCTCCAGTGCAGGCCCTCGTCCTGTTGTAGGAACAGAATGAGTGCGTTGGGGCGCATGGTTGCGTCGGCCTTGCGAAACAGGTTGAAGGGCGGCCGTTTGAACTGAATGGCAATGTGCGACAGCCGCTCCCTCATTCGCTTGCCGGAACGAAGATAGAAGGGGACCCCTTGCCAGCGCCAATTCTCAATTTGGAAGCGGATTGCCGCAAAGGTAGCCGTACGGGAATCCGCCGCGACCCCCGGCTCCCGGCGATAGCCGCGATACTGCCCGCGCACCGTGTGTGTGGCAACCCCGGCCGGATCGAGCGGCTGAATGGAGGCGAGCACCTTCACCTTCTCATTGCGCAGTGCCGTGGCATCAAAGGCTGCGGGCGGTTCCATGGCCACTAGCGCTGCCAACTGCAACAAGTGGTTCTGGAACATATCCCGCAAGACACCCACGCTGTCATAGTATCCCGCGCGATGTTCCAGCCCCACATCTTCGGCGACGGTGATCTGAACGTGATCGACGTAGTTGCGGTTCCAAAGCGGCTCGAAGATCGTATTCGCAAAACGCGTGACCAGGATGTTCTGGACCGTCTCCTTGCCCAGGTAGTGATCGATACGGTAGACCTGCCGCTCGCGCAGCGTGTGGTGAATCTGGCGGTTCAATTTTTGCGCCGAAGCCAGGTCCGTGCCAAACGGCTTCTCGACCACCACCCGGCGCCATCCCTCGTGCTCGTCCAACAATCCGGTTTCGCCCAATAGTTCCACGATGCCCGGAACTAGCTGGGGGGGCGTGGCCAGGTAGTACAGGCGATTGTCGGCCCCGCGGTCATCCTGCGCAAGGAGGCTCGCCAGACTGCGGAAGTCCTCCACCTTGTCATACCCGCCCTGGTGATAGTCGATGTTGGCCGAGAAATCCTGCCACTCGATCTCGGTGAAGGTGAAGGACGCATGGTCGCCAAGCCCGTCTCTCAAATGCTGGCGAAAGGTCTGCTCGGTGTAGGGAGTCTGGCTGTGACCCACGATGCGGAGAGGAGCCCGCAGTCTCCGCTTGCGCACGAGATTGAACAGCGCGGGAATGAGCTTCCTGTTTGTGAGATCCCCTGAGGCTCCGAAAATGACGATCGACGATGGTGCTTCTTGAGACACTGTTGGGCACTCCGGTTGAATTCGTCAGCGCGGTGCGCTGGGTCGGATGGCGTGTCCGCCGAATTGGTTCCGCATGGCTGCCAGCAGCCGCGCCGCGAAATTGCGTTGATCACGGCTGGCGAAGCGGGTCTGCAGCGCCAGCGCAATCACGGGTGCCGCAATGCCCTGCTCAATGGTCTCCTGCACCATCCAGCGGCCCTCGCCCGAGTCATCCACCCACGGCTGGATCTTCTCAAGGGTTGCATCATCTTTCAGCGCGCGGGCAGTCAGATCCAGCAGCCAGGACCGGACCACGCTACCGTACCTCCAGATCTCGGAAATCTCAGCCAGGTCCAGACTGAACTGGCGCTGGCCTTGCATGAGACTGAATCCCTCCGCAAGTGCCTGCATCATGCCGTATTCGATTCCGTTGTGAACCATCTTGACGAAATGCCCCGCCCCATAAGGGCCGACGCGTCCCCAACCCTGGTCCTTGGCTGGCGCCAGCGTTTCAAAGACTGGCCTTAGTCCGGCGACTACCTCCGGCTTGCCACCCAACATCAAGCTGTAGCCGGAATCAAGACCCCAGATGCCTCCGCTGGTGCCTGAATCGATGAACTCGATGCCCTTTGCCTCAAGCAGGGCGGCATGCCGCATGCTGTCCCTGTAGTGGGAGTTGCCGCCGTCGACAACGCAATCGCCGCGGTCCAGCAGGCCACTCAACCGGTCAATGGTTTCGTCGGTGACCTTTCCCGCAGGAATCATGAGCCAGATCACGCGCGGTGGTTGCAGTTTCTGGACGATTTCTTCCAGCGACGACGCACCCTCCGCGCCCATCCGAACGGCTTGCTCAACCGACTTCCCGCTGCGTGCGTGGCCTACGACCCTATGTCCCCCTCGGATCAGACGCGTGGCCATGTTGAGACCCATTTTTCCGAGGCCGATCATTGCCAGGTCCATGGTCATTGTCCTCCATGCTCTCCCCTAGGCGGCACCTGCTGCAGCAGCGTCCAGCAACCAGATCAATTTCCCGTTCTCGGGGTGGATCTGGCGGGCTGGCAGCTGCTCAGCTTGGGATCTGCCATACAAGACGCTCGCGACAATCTTCGACTTGACCTCACCCTGGACGAGGAAGGCGACGGTGCGCGCCGAATTGAAAACAGCCGGTGTCAGGCTCACCCGCCAAGGACCGGGCCCCGGGGTCGTCGACTTGGTGGCCATGGTTGATCTTCCGGGCTCCGGCTGGATGCCCGGGAACAGCGATGCCACGTGCCCATCCTCCCCCAGGCCGAGCAGGACCAGGTCAAAGCGCGGCCAGTCCAGGGGCGGCTCGGCATGCCTTCTCAGCAGGTTGGCGTAGTCGTCGGCCGCCAGGTCGTGGTCGAGCTCGGTCCTCACCCGGTGGATGTTTTGCGCCGGGATGGGCACATGCCCGAGGAGCAGGTCCCGGGCGCGGCCGTAGTTGCTGTTCAAATCCTCGGCCGGCACGCAGCGCTCGTCTCCCCAGTATGCCACCACGTGCTGCCAAGCGATCTGCTCGCGGTGCGGTGACTGCGCGAGAACTGCATACAGGCCCTCCGGTGTTTTTCCGCCACTCAGGCACAGCAAAAATCGTCCCCGCTCGCCTACCGCCATTTGAGCCGTCTGCACGACAAGGTCGGCTGCTGCATGGTGCAGGGCATCCGGATCCCTGAAGACCCGAACTTCGGGCCCTACCCCTGCCATGCCAGGTGTGATCTCAGCAGGCGGCTCGCGGCCTGCACGGCCGCTCGGAGAGCATCGCCGGCGTCCCTCACAGCAGTCCAATCGATGACTTCCCCAAATGAGACCCGCGGTACGAGATCGAGCTTGCGGCCCAACATCTGTTGGATGATCTGAACCATCATCGCCAGCCGCTGCCGATCCGGTCGCGCACGGCGAAGCCACGTAAGCGGATGATGCATGTAGGACGGTTCGATTACATTGCTGACGATGCTCGTCACCACCCGAGTTTCGGGTACTCTTTCGAGGAAGATATCCAGGCTGCGCGACCATCCCGCAAGCTGCGCTTCCGCGCCCGGCATGAACGCCGGATCCGGATCGATACGACCATGGGCGAAGAGCAGCAGGGCTCCGCCCGCTCGAAGATGCCGAATCCCCGTGCGAACGGCCAGCATCCGGGCTTGAAGGTCGTGACGTGGGAGAAAAATCAGGTGTTGCCCGATGTTGGAGAGGCTGGTCAGGAACGGGACATCACTGGCGATGATCCGGAGATCCTCACGGCCGGCACTGGCGCCGATCGTGATCGAGTCGACCGTTCCGGGGTGATTGGAGGCAATGATCAGCGGCCCGCCCGAGGGCACATTCTGCACACCTCTGGCCCTGAAATCTCTCACCAGATTCCGCAACACCCAGCTGCAGGCGGCAGCCAGCCCCTCTTGGGCGATAAGACGGTCTGCTTCCAGGAAGATCTCGCAGAATCGCCGCGTGGCTCGGCTCAGCAGAGGCTGCAGACGCTCACCGAGCCAACCGGCCGGGGACACCCCCATGGCGCGGATGACTTCGTTGTTGATTAAGCACGTCAGAGTCGATAGATCCGCGGTCAATCGCCCTCCAAGTGGATTATACGTCTGATTGCGCCGCCCTGTCCGCTGCGCTAGAATGCGAGGCATATCTCATGGGCGCCGCGCGTCACGTCAGCGTCAAGGCGCCCTCGGGCAACGGCCAATGAAAAGCATCGTACCAGAACGCGTCACCGCCCATCGCCGCCGGACGTTCCACCTGCCCCCTTTGCGTCCGCTGGGCTCACCGGGGCAGGCGCGCAAGTTTATCGATCGCCGCGGCTTTGTCTTCTTCTGGCCGATCAAGGGCGTGGAACTTCCAAGCCTGTGGAACGCGGTGGCGGGTGATAGACCGGTTGCGGACGCCCACGACGATCCGGGCCACGTCACCTGGAGGTGGAAGGACGACGCGCTTTCGAGGCGAATCTGGTACTACGCCAAGATCCTTCGCCGCAAGGCAACCTTGATCAGCCTCGAAGTTGCGCCCTTCTTCTATGCGTTGTCCCAGAACTTCGGTTCCATCGAAGAAGATCACCTCTTGGCATACGAGGATGGTCGGCTCACCCTGGCGGCCAAGAACATCTATGACGCCCTGCTGGCAAACGGACCCCTGGATTCCATTTCTCTCCGCAAAGCCGCCCGGATGTCCGGCGCCAAGGAGTCCGAATGGAATCGGGCCCTGGAAGACCTCCAGATGGATTTCAAGATCCTGCCCGTGGGCGTGGCGGAGGCGGGTTCCTGGAAATATGCCTTCATCTACGACATAGTCCCGCGGCACTACCCGCTCCTTGCTCGTCACGCCCGCCGCATTGCAGAAGCCGATGCGCGTTGCAAGCTGCTCGAGCTCTATTTCGCCTCGGTCGCGACGGCTCGGAGGCGGGACGTCACCCACCTCTTCGGATGGTCGGCGGAGCTTGCCGGCCGTGCCCTGGCACGGCTGGT
>DATIPW010000036.1:0-3280 GCA_035471605.1 Anaerolineales bacterium
CCGCTACGTGACCGAGCGCTTCCTCCCCGACAAAGCCATTGATCTGATCGATGAATCAGCCTCGCGCGTGCGCATGTACAAGAGCCCTGCCGCGCGGCAGGCCAAGGGTCTGTATGGGGAGCTGCGCCAGGCCCGGCAAAACCGCGCCCTCGCACAGGAAGAAGGCAATGGCGAGGACGTCCGCCAATGGCAGGAGCGCGAGACCGATCTGGGAGAGCAGATCGAAAAGTTGCGCTCCGGTTGGGATCGGGCGAGCAGCCCTGTGGTTTCGGCGGATGACATCGCCGAGTTGGTGTCCATGTGGACCGGTGTGCCCCTCATGCAACTGGCCGAGGCCGAATCCCAGCGCCTGCTCAAGATGGAGGACGAGCTGAACAAGTCCATCATCGGGCAGCAGGATGCCATTGTTGCCATTTCGCGCGCCGTCCGTCGCGCTCGCGCCGGCCTTAAAGATCCGCGGCGGCCCATTGGTTCATTCATCTTCCTGGGTCCCACCGGCGTGGGCAAGACCGAGCTGACCAAGGCGCTGGCCAAGTTCATGTTTGGCAGTGAGGATGCGGCGGTGCATCTGGATATGTCGGAGTTCATGGAGCGGCATACTGCCGCCCGTCTCGTCGGCGCGCCGCCCGGATACGTCGGCTACGAGGATGCCGGCCAGTTGACCGAGGCCCTCCGGCGTCGCCCCTATTCGATCGTTGTCTTCGACGAAGTCGAGAAGGCGCACCCCGAAGTCCACAATATGCTGCTGCAGATCATGGAGGAAGGACACCTCTCCGATGCCAAGGGTCGCAAGGTGGATTTCCGCAACGCCATCGTCGTCATGACCTCCAACATCGGCGCTGATTTGATCAAGAAAAGCACCTCCCTCGGCTTTCAGTTGGTTCGCGACCAGGCCCAGGAGGAGCAGTCTTCCTACGACGACATGCGCAAGAAGCTCAACGACTCGCTCAAGCGGGCCTTCCGGCCGGAATTCATCAACCGCCTGGATAGCGTGGTCATCTTCCGGTCTCTCAGCAAGGCCGATATCGAGGGCATCGTATCTCTCGAGCTCGACAAGGTTGCGGAGCGCCTCAAAGAGCACAACTTGACGCTCAGCCCCAGCCCGGCCGCCTTGTCGGCCCTTGCTGAGGAAGGCTACGACGCCGAGTTCGGCGCTCGGCCGCTGCGCCGCGTGATCCAGCAAAAGGTCGAGGACCCGCTTTCTGACCGGCTGCTCTCCGGAGAGTTTGTCGTCGGCGATGTCGTCGAGGTCGATATCACGGTGGAAGGCGAGTTCGAGCTTAAGCGCGCCTTGGCCCAGCCCGAGCCCAGCCTCTAGCTCCAAGATCGCAAAGACCTCTTCAGGATGATAGGCAGCCCCGCCCGGCGCTACGACGCCCGGGCGGGGCTGCTTCGCCCAGCCGGTCTATTCTGTAATCATCCCCTAAGAATATTTCAGCGCCTGATCGCGTCTAGTCAGCAGTTGAACGCGTAATTCTTGGATCAGAGAGGAGCCAGGATGAACTCACGGCTTGAGATCGCCACATTGGCCGGTGGCTGCTTTTGGTGCCTGGAGGCTGTTTTCGATGAGCTCAACGGAGTGCAGTCCGTGGTGTCAGGCTATGCCGGCGGCCATGCGCAGGCACCCAGCTATCAGGAAGTATGCGCCGGCACGACTGGCCACGCCGAGGCAGTGCGGCTCCACTTTGACCCCGCCATTCTTGCCTACCAGGATCTGCTCAAAGTCTTCTTTGCCATCCACGATCCGACCACCCGAAACCGGCAGGGTGCCGACGTGGGAACGCAGTACCGCTCAGCCATCTTCTACCACGACGATTCCCAGAAGCAGGCTGCTGAGCAGCTGATTCGCGAACTGGAGCAGCAGCACCTATGGGACCGGCCAATTGTCACGGAGCTGACCCAGGCCGGCCCATTCTTTGAGGCCGAGGAATATCATCAGCAGTACTTCGCGCGCAATCCGTACCAACCCTACTGCATGGCAGTGGTGGCGCCCAAGGTCTCCAAGTTTCGCAAGCACTTCCTGGACAAATTGAAGAAACAGCCGGCCCACCAGGGCAAGTGACCCGCTGCATCAAGCGCACGGGGCCGGGCGTGGTGGTCAACTCCGCGCCCGGCCCCGTGCTGTCAGTCATCCTGTGGGGGCTAGTTGCCTGTCTGGGGGCCGATCAAGCGCAGATGGGTTTTTCGCATGCAGCGGTTCATCACGACTTTGAGCCCCGCCGCCTCCGCCGCCCGCGCCGCTTCCTCATGGATGACCTGCTCCTGCATCCACACCACCTTTGCCCTGATCTGGATCGCCTGCTCAACCACGGCCGGCACGTCCTCCGGCCGGCGGAAGACCTGGACTACATCGACCTCAACAGGAATCGACGCTAGGTCAGGGTACGTCTTGCGCCCCTGGATTTCCGGACTTCCTGGGTTGATCGGGATCATTTCGTAGCCCTGCGCCGCCAGATAGGCGAAGATTCCAAAGCTGGGCTTCTCGGGGCTGGAGGAAACGCCCACGCAGGCCACTGTCTTGCTCTGCAGCAGGATCTCCCGCAGCTGATCGTCGTTTTCTATGGTCATCGCAACCTCAGTTAGCGTCTCAACTGCATCGGCAATGTTATCTGGAAGCATGTCCCGCTGGGCCCGGAGGTCAAGTCGATTCTGCCCGCTTGATTGTTGACGACCGTGTACGCGATGTGCAGGCCCAGCCCGGTGCCAAGACCAGGCGGCTTGGTGGTAAAGAAGGGTTCAAAAACCCGCTTCTGGATCTCCTCCGGGATCCCGGGACCGTTGTCCTGGATCTCCACCAGGACCTTGTCCTCCTCCCGGCGGGTGCGGATCGTGATCTCCCCTTTGCCTTGCATCGCGTCGATCGCGTTATCCAGGATGTTGGTCCACACTTGGTTCAGCTCGCTGCCATGGGCCTCAATCAGGGGAAGATCCGCGGCGTACTCGCGCTTGATCGTCACTCCATCCTTCATCTTGTGCCGCAGGATGACCAGCGTGTTTTCCAGTCCCTCGTGCAGGTCAATTTGCTGAACGGGCCCCTGGTCCAGGTAGGAGTAGGCCTTTACGGAACGCACGATCTCCGACATGCGCTCTGTACCCATGCTGATTTCGTCAAGCAACCGATAGGCCATGCATCCGCTCGCCAGCCAGCGAACCACGATCTTGAGGTCTTCAGGTTGGAATGTCTCCTGGAGCTGGGCCAGTGCCGCGGCATCCCATCCGGAGGCCGCCAGCCCGGGCGCCGCTTCCCAGGCGTCCTCGATCCCGATGCCATCCATCCACG
>DATIPW010000037.1:0-12502 GCA_035471605.1 Anaerolineales bacterium
TGGGACACTCGAACCCATTCTCAATCCCCTCTGGGTGGCAGCCTTCCTGGGCGAAAAGCCCGGTTCGTTTGCGCTGATCGGCGCGTTGATAGTCCTTTCCGGAGTGGCCCTCAATGCTGTGGGGAACGCCCGCACGCCACCCGCCGCCGCCTAGCGCAGCTCCCACGCTCGGAGACACACTTCTCCCGACATGCGCGACGATTCTCTAGGCTCGCTGCTCCGCGATGCATTGGCCGCGCGTCAGCCACTGCTCGACCCACTGCACGAATGCGCCGTGCGCCTCTTCAATGGATTTACGGAGGGATGCCCCGACCTCGTGATTGATCTCTACGGCCATACAGCCGTTATCCACAACTACGCCAATCCCCCCGAGCGCGCCGCGACACTCGTCACATCGGCACATGAGGCTGTCCGGCGCGCCTTTCGCTGGCTCGGGGCTGTGGTCTTGAAGACCCGGAACAGCCAGGTCCAGCAGGAACGCCGGGGCATACAAAAGTTTGGCTCAGAATCAGCCACGCAGATTCGGGAGGCGGGCCTGCTCTACGCGCTCAACCTCACGCTTCACCAGGATTGCAGCTTCTATCTGGATACTCGCCATGTGCGGCGCTGGGCCCTCGAGCGCTTGCGGAATTGCAGCGTCCTCAATGCCTTCGCCTATACCGGCAGTCTGGGTGTCGCGGCTCTCGGTGGCGGGGCCCGGCGCGCCATTCACGTAGATCGAACGCAGCGCTTTCTGGAACTTGCCCAGCAATCTTGTAGACTGAACGGATTCGCGGTGAGCCCGGGCGATTTTGTTCACGCGGATTTCTTCCGCGAGGCGGGCAGGCTTCGACGCCTGGGCGGCAGATTCGATTGCGTCTTCCTTGACCCCCCCTACTTCGCGGCGACCGCGGCTGGCGTCGTGGACCTCGAATCCAACAGCGCCCGCCTGATCAACAAGGCAAGGCCGCTGGTCGCGCCTGGGGGCCATCTGGTGGCCATCAACAATGCCCTCTACCTCAGCGGGAAGGCCTACATGCAGGTGCTGCAGTCACTGTGCGCGGAAGGCTATCTCGAAATCGTGGATCTGTTGCCCGTCCCGGACGACTGCATTGGGATGCTGCAAAGGGCCGGCACGATGCCCATCACGGACCCAGCGCCCTTTAATCACTCGACCAAGATCGCGGTGTTACGGGCGCGTTAGCCCCGGCGCCACAACTTGGGGCAACCGCTTCATTCCCCCGTTGGCACCCAGATGTTCTTGACCTGCGTCGCCTCGTGCAGGAATTCGTGTCCTTCTCCCTGCTCTCGGTCCATCCGATTGCGAGCCAGGCCGTAGCCAACCCAGGTGCGCTTCATGTTTGCTGCGGAAGCATGCTCGGTCTGGTAGCTGGCCGGAGCAATCCGAGCAGCAGCTGGACGAGGCGCTAGGGATGTAGTCAGACTGGTCGAAGAGTTGAAGAACCTTGCGCGTGATGAACTTGTGCCTGGCGGTTCCTACTGAACATAGGTCGAATCAACAATCCCCACAATGACCGAAATGACGCATGCGTCAGGATTCCCGAGCGCCTGACGCGCGCCGTTGCCCTCCCGGTTCACGAGAACGGTATCACCGATGCCGGCCTGGGTATTATCCAAAGCGATGAAAGCCTCGTCGAGGGGCGCGTGCTCCAATTCCAGAGGCTGGATCACCAACAGGCGGCGGTTCTTGTAGTCCCGATGGCTGATGGTTGTCACCACCGTGCCGACCACTTTTCCCAGAATCATTGTTTCAGCCCATCATTCAGAGTCAGACTCATGCCGCTCGCGCAGTCCTTCGAGACGAGCCACGCAGGTCTACGTGTATTGCGCCCAACCTTTTCGCAGTGTGAAATCAAACTCGCCGTCCGGCCGAACCTCCAACTCGTCGATAACGCCCACGAGGGCCAGATCGATAGGAACGAACTTGACGGCGGGCATGGCCAACGCCGCCTCGCGTGAGCGCACCATGACGCACACATCGCCAGGGCCCGCATCCACGACATCGGCGGCCACCTGCAGCATGCCATTCGGCTGGAGTTGCTTGTTCAGCGGCTGAACGACCAGCAGTTTTAAGCCCTCAGTTCCGCTGATCTTGAGGGTGCAGACCGCGTTGCCCACGACCTTGCCGAAGATCATGGGGCTACTTCAATCCGGTGCTCTTGAGCACACGTTCGATGATCGAGTCCAGCAGCGCTGGGTCCACCTGTGAACCAAGCTTGGAAACCACAGCACTGCGGATGGTGCCTGGTAGATCGACCTGGGCGGCCGACGGGGGCGCCGGGGTGGAAATCGGTGCTGCCGACCCAGCAGGCGCGCCGGGTTTGCTGGAAATATATGGCCGCACAGGAGCGCCCGGCGGATTCTCGGGCCGCGACCGGATCAACTGCATGCCAAGCCGGTTCGCCTTTTCATAGGCCAGGTCGGTCAGGACGCAGTTGTCATCGACAACCAGCGACAGCACGCCGCGCCGACCCAAGTCTTCGATGTCCTTTTCAGTATAGAACTCCTTGGGCATCCCGTACTCCTTTCTGTGGTGCGCAGGGCAACCACCGGTCCGCCACCGGGGCAACAGTCCGGGGTTCTCGCCGCATCCACATGGAGAATCCGAGGGGCAGCTCATGCGCCGGGCTGGCCTTCCAACGATTCCAGCGCCCGAATGGCCGCATCCCTGGCGGTCATGATCTCCGCCTCGGAGCCAGACAGCCACATGCGTCCAAAGCGGCCTACTGAAGAAACGTGCACCAGCGTTATGCTGGCCGTCTTCTCGGCCTCGTTGCAGGCGAAGTTGATGTAGGCGGCGGGAGCGCACTCAAGCACCAGCATCGTTTCACCGGGGACCAACATACTCCCGCGCCGGAAGCGGTTCAGAAGCTGAGATTGATATGGGTCAATCCGCGTGATGACCTGTGTGGAGACGACCTGCGGCTTGAGCCGATCGGCCACCGTCAGATTCAAGCGCTTGAGCACAACTTCACCGGCTTCCAAGACCGCAGCCTGGTTGAGGGAGTGGACTTCGAACATGCCAAACTCGCGCTCAACGATCTGCGCCCCCGGGCGAGCCTCGGTGGCCTTGACCGCAATGTCTACCACGCGGAAGACTTCGTTGCCGGGGGACATTTCCACGTAGAGAGCTGCCATCCCCTCAGTCGGCAGGTCGCCCTGGGTAACGGTGCCGATAAAGGCCGCGAATTGCGGCTGCATTCGGTCGAGGTAGCAGTAGCAGCGCAGCGAAAAGGTATCAGCCATGGATCTCCGTCTTTCCTTCCGTCCTATTGCAGCTTGTCATGCAGGGCAATTCCAAGCGGGGTCACGAAGAGCGGGTTGGGCGGCACCCACGTGGGGATGTGGGTGTAATCCTCCACCACCTCCGCCATGCTTGAAAAAGCCGAAGTGCCTCCGACCAGGACAATCAACGGCACGGTCCGTCCTTCGACATGCCGCAAGATGATGCTGGCAACCTTCTCCATCACCGGCCTCAGCGACGGAAAGAGCCGGGCCTGCTCCTCGGGTCGGGTCTTCAAGGCCTCCGCCGCTTCAAAGCTCAGATTCTGCGAGCCGGCCACCACCAGCGAAAAATGCGTCCCCCCTGTTGGTTCGTCCGCCGTGTACGTCACTTGGCCGTTCTGCACAATGGCGATGCCGGTCGTGCCACCGCCCACATCCACAATGGCGCCATCCGGAACTTGAAGGACGAGGTTCGCAGCACTTGGCTCATCGATAAGGCCTGAGCAGTGCAATCCGGCGGCTTCGACGACATTGGCCACTGCGCGCACCTCGGCCTGAGGCACGCCGGGTGGGTAGGCGCTGGAGGCGGCCGCGAGTTGGCGGCCAAGCCGGCGTTCCACTCGTTCTTTCATGCCGCGCAACAGGTCGACAGCACGAATGAAGTCGACCACCAAGCCGTCGCGTACGACCTCAGCGTATTGCCACTCTCCAGCGAGTGGCCGGCCGTTCTCGTCCAGAACCACCAGGACCAGATATGCCGTACCCAGATCAACACCCACGCGGAGTGGTGACCGCGGAGCCACGGCCAGAGCCTTGGCCCGCTCAGATACTTGGGTAGGCAGGATCGTTGCATCGGCCAGCGCGAGTAGATCGGCGAGATCCGCCCGAACGGGCTGTCCTGCGTTCGACGTCACGGAAGATTCTCCGCCTGCCTATTTCGCCTTGCCAGATTCTGACGAGCGTCCGCTGAAGGATCCTTTGCTGGACTGCGGCAGGATCATTTCGACGTCCGTGTGGGGCCGGGGGATCACGTGAACCGAGACAAGTTCACCCACGCGCTTGGCGGCCGCCGCTCCAGCATCTGTGGCGGCCTTCACGGCGCCGACGTCACCACGAACCATGACCGTCACAAAACCGCCGCCAACATACTCAGAGCCGATCAGGACGACGTTGGCAGCCTTGACCATCGCGTCGGCTGCCTCGATCGACCCAACCAGGCCCTTCGTCTCGACCATGCCCAGAGCTATCAATGCCGTATCTTGTGCCATTTCTTCCTTCCTTTCAACTTCATAGTTTTCAATCCGAAATGTTGCGTCCTCTTATCCACCGCCCGTCAACCGTTTCCTGATCTTGCGGCCTTGAGCGGCAGACAGATTCAAGTCAGGCCTTGCTTTCCAGAATTTCAGTGATCATCCGACGGACCAGGCGCTCGATCTCTTCAGGGCTCGGGCCGGCAGCCACCTCACCCGGACGGAATGCCTCCAGTGGTGGAATAGCGGTTTCGTAGGCAAGGCGTTTGATGTTGATCAGGTGCGTGGCGGTAATATTGTCGCCGGTGATGGCCCCGCCGACGCCACCAGAACCGAGAGTGAATGAAGGCATGACGCCCGCTGTCAGCCCAATGGCGCCCAGAGTTCCCATCGTGTTGACCAAGATGCGGAAGACCGGTTTCTCCAGCCCAAAAGCCATGACAATCTTATCGTCCTCGGCGTAGATAATCTGGGTATGCCCGCGGCCGCCAGAGTTGATCAACTGGATCGATCTTTCGCAACCCTGCTCCCAACCATCTGCCTCGTACCAACCGAGCACCGTGGTGAGTTTCTCAAGGGAAAGCGGCTCGCCCTTGCCAGCCTCCGTCAGTGGCGTCAGTAAAATGCGGCGGTCGGCCGGGATATCAAAGCCGGCGTAGCCCGCGACGAACCGAGCGGATTTGCCAACCACCGCGGTATTGAGGCTGCCATCGGCGTGAAACAGCGCGCGGCGCAGGGCCTGGGTCTCTGGCGGACTGGTCAGATAGGCGCCCTCCTTTTGCATCATTTCAAGCAGCTGGCCGGCAATGGGCCGATCGGCAATGACTGACTGCTCCGTGGCGCAAATCGTGGAGTGGTCGAAAGCCTTCGATGCAACAATGTATCGAGCGGCCTTCTCCAAGTCGGCACTACGATCCACATAGACGGGGACATTTCCCGGACCGACACCATATGCCGGCTTGCCCGTCGAGTGCGCCGCCCGCACCATCGGGGTGCCTCCCGTGGCCAGGATGATGGCAGTATGGCGATGGGTCATGAGCTCTTGGGTGCCGGGTAATGAAATATGCTTCAGGCAACTGATCAATCCCTTGGGCGCGCCGGCGGCCTCCGCAGCCAAACGCATGGCCTCAACAGCCTCAAAGGTGCATCGCGCAGCAGAAGGATGCGGCGCGACGACAATGGCATTGCGCGCCTTGACTGCGATCAGGCACTTGAAGAACGCCGTCGATGTTGGATTTGTGGATGGAACCAGTGCTGTGACGACGCCCATTGGCCAGGCGATCTCGTACAGGCGGCGTCCCGCATCATGGCGGATCACGCCCACGGTCTTGACGTCGCGGATACTTTCCCAGACGGCGCGTGAACCGAACTCATTCTTGAGTTTCTTGTGGGCGGCCACGCCATAGCCGGTTTCTTCCTGGGCCAGGCGGCCCAGGCGCTCAGAGGCTTGGTACCCCGCCTCAGCCATGGCTGCACAGACGCGATCGACCTCCTGCTGCGAAAGGCGGCTCCAGCTCTGCCAGGCGGCGTGCGCCGCACTCACCAGATCGCGGGCATCTTGAATTGACGCAAGGTCCTTATCCATCAGCGGGCTCCACGATCACGACTTTCGGAACACTACCTTGCCTTCAACTTCGAGGGAGTCGATCACCGCCATGATCACGGCATCCACGGGGCTGTCCTTGGTCATGGATGTCTGACGAGCCGATGAACCCGCGGCCGTCAGCACCAGATCACCGATCCCGGCGTCAACGGTATCGACCGCTACGAAGGGCTTGCCAGACGGGCTTCCAGTCGCATCTGTCTGCTGCACGATCAACAGTTTGCGGCCGGCCAACTTTTCATCCTTGATCGTCGAAACCGTTGTCCCGATCACTTTGGCGATCAACATCTCTGCACTCCGATCACAATTACGCGTATCGACGCCCGCCCGGGCGGAGCTCAGTAGTTTCCACCAACCTGCGCGGCAGGCACGGCCGTCTGCCCCGCTCCCTGCAGGATCTTGACTCCGGCGCTGGCACCGATGCGGGTGGCACCGGCCTTGATCATGTTCTCTGCATCCTCGTATGTACGCACCCCACCGGCCGCCTTGACTCCCATCTCCGGGCCGACCGCCTTGCGCATGAGGGCCACATCGTGGACGGTAGCACCTCCACTGGCGAAGCCGGTGGAGGTCTTGACAAAGTCGGCACCTGCCTCCTTTGAAAGCAGGCAGGCGATAGTCTTCTCTTCGTCGGTCAGCAGGACAGCCTCAATGATGACCTTCACGATCGCCCCACCCGCGTGCGCGGTCATTACAACTCCGCGGATGTCACGGGCGACCAAGTCCAGATCGCGGGCTTTCAGGGCCCCGATGTTGATGACCATGTCAATTTCAGAGGCGCCGTGGTCGAGGGCGTTCTGAGTCTCAAAGGCCTTGACCTCCGGAGCGGTGGCGCCGAGGGGAAAGCCAATAACCGAGCAGACCCTGACGGATGAGCCCTCCAGAAGCTTGGCGCAAAGCGCCACCCAGGTCGGATTCACACATACCGACGCAAACCCATACTTGCGGGCCTCGAAGCACAACTGTGCAATCTGATCCTGCGTGGCGTCCGACTTCAGGAGAGTATGGTCGATCGTCTTCGCAAGATCGAGGTTTCCGGGAATCACACCAAGGGTAGAGGATAGGCGGTCGGCGCCCGCGTCGATGACCTGACCAGCGCGATCAAAGCAGGTCCGCACGCAGATTTGGTCAGCGCACTCAAACTTGCATTGACTGCCTTCCGGCTGCCTGGAGCGTTCCTGGTGTTCGACCATGGCCGCCAGAACCTCGTGCGTGATGATCTCTACCAGGCTCTCAACCGTCTTCGCGTCTGTGAACATGATGCGTCCTATTTCAGATATTCCTTCTCGACAGCCATGATCTTCTCAACACGTGGGGCGTGCCGCCCCCCGCCAAACTCAGTGGTCAGCCAGATCTTGACGATCTGGCGCGCAAGACTGACACCGATCAACCCGGCCCCCAAGGTCAGCACATTTGTGTCATTGTGCTCGCGACTGTTCGTCGCGGTGGATATGTCATAGGCCATCCCAGCGCGGACGCCACGAACCTTGTTGGCGACGATGCAGCTCCCTATTCCGGCTCCGTCAATCATGATCCCGCGCCAGGCCTTGCCCATGCTGACAAGTCTTGCCACGGCGTGCGCGAATTCCGGGTAGTCAACTGGATTCTTGCCGTACGCACCCATATCTCGCACGTCAAAGCCCAGCTCAGCGATGTACCCCCGCAGATCCTCTTTTAGCTCCCAGCCGCCGTGATCTGCACCTACCGCGACCAACTTTCGATCGCCCATCTTCTCCCCTGATTCGAGAGCGGTCGTGACCGCCGCCTCGGCCGCGATCGAAGGGTGCTCCGCAGGCCCGGAGACACGCGTCTGCCCCGTCACTTGGGCGATGACACGCTCAACCAACTCGTGGATTTGACCGTCATCGAAGGCAGTCACCGTATTCCCAATTCCAAACTCCAAATCAATGCATAACTGGTAATGACCACACTACATGACTACCTAGAGTATAGCACGGGGCCATGAAAATGTCAACGGGGGAATTCTCCTACCGATGACTACGCGCAATGTGCTGGTGCGGTTGTCGCGAACGTGACCTGGCGGCTGCACCATGACTGTCCCCCTGAGGCCTGGTCGCTCCGGCTCTGTAGGCCGGCTCACAATGAGAGTGGTGTCGCTAGCGTGTCAACTTGGCAAAATAGCGGTAGCGATCCCCTCGATAGAGGATCTTGGCAAACTCGATCACTCTCCGTGTCTGCGAGTAGGTTGTCCGCTGGCTGAGCAGGAGTGGGCTACCCGCTTTGACGCGCAGCAAAGATGCTTCATGAGCCGAAGCCACCGTGACCTCAAGGGTCTCGTCGGCCTCGGTGGGAATCAAATGGAGTTTCTCCCTGAGCAGGGCGTAGATTGAACCGATCGCCTCCAGCTCCTCTCTGGAGAAGGTCAGTCCGTCGGGAAGATTGTAGTAGGAGGTCTGCAAACCCATGGGCGAATCGTCCCCCAGGCGGAGGCGATCGACGCACAAGACCTCCTTGCGGTCCAGAGGGAGCTCCAGCTGCGCCCGCACGTTTTCAGGCGGCTCAACGTACCCAAGCATAAGGATTTTTTGGCCAGGGGCAAGACCGCGCCTCTTCATGTCCTCGGTAAAGCTCGTCAGTTCCGAAATGCCCTTCTGCAGTTTCGGCGGCGAGACAAAGGTGCCCTTTCCGTGCTCACGGTAGAGGAAGCCTTGCCGGACCAAGATGTCGATCGCGGGGCGGATTGTCGTCCGGCTGACTCTGTAGATCTTCTCCAGTTCCCTTTCGGAAGGAATCGGGTGATGGGCTTCAAGCTTTCCATTCAGAATGCGCTCGCGCAGGATGTTGGAAAGCTGGTAGTACCGGGGAACATAGTCGTCGGGATCAATATGGTCAGTCATGGGATGACCTCGTCAGGCTCGCGATGCCCGGAAGTCCGAAAATCGGCTTTCGTGCTGCTGGCGGGTTCAACAGATCTGCAAACTGCACCAGCCTTGAACTCGCCAACCGTTGCCCCCCATGTCCGGCACACCAGAGCTGGCATGCATCTCGGCTGGCTGCGCCGCTTTCATCGGGGCGCCCGCCTCCAATCCAGCTGGATGGTTGGGCGGTCACAGGAAGACAGCCTGGTGGTAATAACCAGATAGCCATCGTATCATCGCGGTGGCTCAGTGTCAATTGGCGCAGACTGTGCGCTGAGTTTTGCGGAGGCATGTCTCGGTTTCACCAACGAATGGACCCGGCCAGACCACGCTGTTTGCAGTGTCCCCGAGAACTTCGTGCTGCGTGATCATGCAAGCTAAATCATCAATTGAAGCAGGGCGTGTTGACTGCGGCCCCACGGGACACGAGCTGATCCCTTGGGAATTTCTTGACCAGCGCACGCGCATCCTGGCGGAGGTATTGCCTGGGTAGTCAATCGTCCGAGCAAATTACTATTGTTCCGAGGAACTTGAGCAGGTGATGTCCGCCCTACTTGAAGTCACGTCAAGGGATGCTGTCGTGGCCTTCCCCTCCTGGTAGTCATGGACAGCTCATTCCCCGTTGAAGCCGCCATCGGCCGCTGCGGCCCTTCGAGAAAGCGGCGCAGTATAATCGGCCCGTCTCACCTGCCTCATTCCTCAGGATCGGACGGCGCGCATGGTCCCAGAACAGCAATCCGTAGATCTCGACTCCCTTATCACTACAAGGGATTTCGCTGCCTTGCGTGAGAACACACGCAATTGGCGCGCCAGCGACCTGGCAGATGTCATGGAGGCGCTGCCAGCGGAACGTCAGGCCGTCATTTTCCGCCTTCTGCCCCGGGAACTTGCCGCCAAAGTGTTCTCCTACTTGGAGCCGGACCGCCAGGAGCATCTCCTGAAGGCATTGGCTCATACGGAAGTCGCCGCCATACTGAACGCCATGTCTCCGGACGACCGCACCTCCCTGCTGGAGGAGATGCCGGCCAAGGTCATGCAGCGGCTGCTGGATCTGCTCTCGCCGCGGGAGCGAGCGATCGCCGCTCAACTCCTGGGATACGACGAAGACAGCGTCGGCCGCCTTATGAGCCCGGACTTCGTACGCCTCCGCTCCCACTGGACAGTGGCGCACGCGCTGGATCACATCCGGCGCTACGGGAAGGACAGCGAGAGCCTTAGCATGATCTACGTCATCGACGGCAGCGGCAAGCTCGTCGATGACCTCCGCATCCGACAGATCCTTCTGGCTTCGCCGCGGACCGTTGTCAAGGACCTGATGGACTCGCGTTTTGCGGCTCTGAAGGCCACCGACCATCGCGAACAGGCAGTTGAAGCCTTCAAGGATACCGATCTGCTGGCTCTTCCGGTGACCGACAGCGAAGGTGTCCTGATCGGCGTGGTCACGGTCGATGACATTCTCGACGTAGCTGAGGAGGAGGCCACCGAAGACATACAGAAGTTCGGTGGTACAGAGGCGTTCGACGAGCCTTATCTTAGGACGGCGGTACCAACGATGGTGCGCAAGCGGGCGACGTGGCTCGTGGTTCTGTTCCTTGGCGAAATGCTCACGGCCACGGCCATGGCCCGTTTCGAGGGAGAGATCGCCAGGGCGGTGGTGCTCTCCGTCTTTGTTCCCCTCGTGATCTCCAGTGGAGGCAACTCCGGCTCGCAGGCTTCAACCCTTGTCATTCGCGCCATGGCACTCGGCGAGGTGCGCCTTCGCGATTGGTGGAAGGTCATGCGCAGGGAGATCCTATCAGGGCTCGCTCTGGGCACAGTCCTCGGGACGCTCGGTTTCTCCCGAATTGCAGCCTGGGCAACGTTCTTTGGCGCCTACGGCGCGTACTGGCCCCTCTTGGGCCTGACTGTCGGAATTGCCCTCGTCGGCATCGTCCTCTGGGGGACTCTCGCTGGATCCATGCTGCCTTTCCTGCTGCGCCGCCTCGGCCTCGACCCGGCAGTATCCTCCGCGCCATTTGTCGCGACCTTCGTGGATGTCTCCGGGCTGATAATCTACTTCACGACGGCCGGTATCATCCTGCGCGGCACACTGCTCTAGCCCTTGTTTGCCATGCCGCGCCCCCTGCCAACGCAAGACCTTCCTGCCATTCGTTCCACGTTCAGCAGCGTGCGGTTCATGACGCTGCCAGCCCCACCGCGATCCGTCTTAGCAGCTGACTTTCCGGCATCCCATGGCCTTCTGACCGCTCCAAGTGGCCAGGCATCGCCAACGCCATCACGGCCGACCCCTACGTGGAGCTGCGCCGGATGGGTCCGCTCTGCAGGCAAAAGGCATGGCACCGGTCCGCGTCGGTAGAAGCCGCAAACCTGCCCTCGGACTTCTCACCCGGCCTGGCATGGTCGCGCTGATTGCCACCGTTGTCTTCTTCGTCGTCTTTCTCGGAGTGCTGCATCCAGGGTACGCGATAAACGACGACATCAAGATCATCGCCATCGCCGCAGGCTATCCAGATGTTGCGGCCTCGCCGTTTCTAATCTTCAGCAACGTGCTGTTGGGCTTCTTGCTCGTTCCTCTTTACAAGCTTCCCACCGCAATCAACTGGGAGATCGCTCTTTTCCTGACGGTGGACATGATCGCGGCATGGACGCTGCTGTATTTTGTGGTTTCGGCATCGACACCAAGGTTCTATCGCGTGATGGGGATGGTACTGTTGCTGGCTTGCCTATCTTACTACCCACTCCAGATTACCTTCACCAGCACCGCTGCGCTCGCCTGTTTCACGGGCCTGTTTGCGGTCCTGGCGGGAGCCAGCGCGCCCAAGGAACCCAGCCGGGCAATTATGGCGCTCGGCTCCGCCTTGATCTTTGTTGGAAGCCTGATCCGCCTCCAGGCTCTGGCCCTTGCTGTTCCTCCCGTGCTTGCAGGGGCTCTAGTTCTGAGCCGGGCGATCCGGATACGCCCCGCCATCTTTGCCCTAGGCTGCGCGGGGATCTTGGTGTTCGGTGGCTACGCCGTGGATCGACTGTACGTTCGAGCGCACCCCAAGTGGAATTCAGTCTATCGCTACCAGAGGACCGCCGCGGCGATTCATGACTCACACCGCCTGGAGAACCTCGGCCTTGAGATCCGGCGCATCAGTTGGAGCAACAACGATCAAGAGCTGTTTGCGCGTTGGTGGTACCCGGATCCGCGAACGTTCTCCGTCGAACGCCTGCAGTACCTGGTAAAACACGTGTCCGGGATTTCAAACAGCCCAATGCTTGTCTGGGATGCTTTTATCACCAGGATTGCCGCGAGCCGCGCGGGCTGGGCCTTGATTTTCCCGGCATCCAGCTGGCTGTTGATGCTGGCGCTCTCCACCTCAACCAACGCACGGTGGGCAATTCCGCTGATCACGACAACGGCGCTGGCGGAAAACCTGGCGCTGATGTGGCTCTACAAGAACCCGGATTACGTTCTATTCTCATCCATGTCAAACGCGGCCATCCTGGCGATACTGGCAGCGTTCCTTGCTGGGGGCGAAGTGGCCCGCGCCAGGTCCCTG
>DATIPW010000038.1:0-13977 GCA_035471605.1 Anaerolineales bacterium
GTCTACTTCTTCCAGGGCCTCGTTCCCCTGACACGCTACGCCGGGGACTTCTGGAATCCGCTGGCCGAGATCCTGCTCAGCCTGCCGATGCTGGTCCTGGGAAAATCGCTGTTCAACGCCCTGCTGGCGTCGATCGCCGCGGGCACGGTGACGGCGCTGGCGGCTTTTTTTGCCGGCAGGCGCTTCTCCGGATCCACGCGGTTCGGCATTCTGGCTGCCCTACTGTCTTACTTCACGCCGTTCCTGATCGTCGAGAGTGTGCGCACGGAGGCGATCATATTCTTCGGCGCGTTCGGCAGCACGGCCCTGTTCCTCGCCGCACGGGGCCGCCGAGCATCCCGCTCCTTTGTGCTGGCCGCCATGTGTACCGGGCTGGCCCATTTTGTAAGGCAGGACGGTGTCCTGCTGCTGCTGACGCTCCTGGCGTGCGTCGCGCTTGCCCCCATCCCGTGGCGCAACCGCCTGGCATGGGCGGCGGCCGTGCTGGTCGTCCACGCCGCCATGCTCTCGCCCCTGCTGATCAAGAACTACCTGGCCTACGGCTCCCTGCTCCAACCCGGTCCGGCCCGCACCGCATTCATGACCTCCTATGAGGATTTCCATGCCTACGGCAAGGAAATGAACTGGGACACGCTGCGCGCCGAATGGGGCCTTCGGCGGATCATCACCCGCAGGCTGCATACGGCCGGCGAGAACCTGGCGCAGGTCAAGGGCTTCATGGATCCGCTGCTGCTGCTGCTTGCCAGCCTGGGCGCGGTCAACATCCTGCTGGTGCGGCGCTACCGCGATTTGCACCTTCTGGTGCCACCTGCCATCTACTGGGCGCTGGCCTTTGCCTTCTACTCGGCAATTGCCAGTTTCTCCGGACCTGGCTCGCTGCCCAAGAGCCTGGCGGTCCTGATGCCGTTCGCCTGCGTGCTGATCGTCGACCTGGTCGCCTCGCGCACCCGATCGGGCATCCTCCTCGGCGCAGTCATCCTCTCGATGGCCGCGTACTTTGGACACGGAGGCTATCGGGGCAGCTACGGCTCGGCTCTATACTGGAACGAGATCTATTCTCACTACGAACCGGTCCGCGAGCTGGTCACCGCAGACGCCAGCGCGCGCGGCATCCGTCCCGAGGAAGCCGTGCTGATGGCGCGCGACGTCTGGGACGTCTACGAAGCGACCGGATTCAGGACCGTGATGATCCCGAACAACGATCTCGAAACGATCCTGTTCGTGGCCAGGCACTACGGGGTCGAGTACATGCTGATGCCGGCCCCGCGCCAAGCCCTCGAGGACATTTACCTGGGCCACACGCCCGATTCACGGTTTCGTTTGCTGGGTGGGATTCCCGGGACAGATTGGAAAGTGTTCCGGATCGAAGCCTCGCCGCCCTGAGCCTCGGGCCTCAAGTCACGCCGGCACGCTGAAGGAATGCAGGGGGCGAGCGCTGCGGGGGTCCGCTGCCTTCGCCCATGGCACGCTCAAGTCCGGGGCCCGGCCCCTCGCACGTCGGCGGGGACGCGATCCTCGAATTTCCTGAAGTTTTCCCCAAAGCGGGCGGCCAGCTGCCGGTACCGCTTGTCGTACTCCTTCTTGCTGGGCCACGCGCTCGACGGCTCGAGCACCTCGTCCGGGACCCCGGGACATTTCGTGGGCACGTCGAATCCAAAAACCGGATCGCGCTTGACCGGCACTGTTTCCAGCTGCCCTTGCAGCGCACCCGAGAGCAGCGCCCGCGTGTAGCGGATGCTGATGCGTTTGCCAATCCCGTACGGTCCGCCGACCCAGCCCGTGTTCACCAGCCAGCAGCGTGCCCCGTGACGCTCGATCTTGTGCCTGAGCAGCTCCGCATAGGTCTGGGGATGGTGCACCATGAAGGGTCCGCCAAAGCAGGCTGAGAATGTGATCTCCGGCTCCTCGCGCAGTCCCACCTCCGTCCCGGCAATCTTGGAGGTATAGCCCGAGATGAATTGATACAGCGCCTGTTCCGGGGTCAGGCGTGCGATCGGGGGCATGACGCCGGAGGCGTCGCACGTCAGGAAGATGATGTTGCGCGGGTGGCCCGCCTGCTTTTCGGGCACGGCATTGCCGATTGACTCCAGGGGATAAGAGGCGCGCGTGTTCTCGGTGACCGAATCATCCTCCAGATCGATGAACCGGGTCACCGGGTCGAAGGCCACGTTCTCAAGCAGGGTGCCGAACATGCGGGTTGTCGCATGGATCTGCGGCTCGGCGCTGGCCGAAAGCCCAATAACCTTGGCGTAGCAGCCGCCTTCGAAGTTGAAGACGCCATGATCGCTCCAACCGTGCTCGTCGTCGCCGATCAGGCGTCGCGCAGGATCGGCCGAGAGAGTCGTCTTGCCGGTTCCGCTCAGGCCAAAGAAGAGGGCCACGTCGTCCGGATTGTCGGGCGCCATATTGGCCGAGCAATGCATCGAGAGCACGCCTTCCAAGGGCAGCAGGTAGTTGAGGATGGTGAAGGCCGCCTTCTTGATCTCGCCGGCGTAGGCCGTGTTGCCGATCACCGCCAGCTTGCGGTCAAAGGAAAGGCAGATGAACGTCTCACTCGCCGTATTGTCCACGGCCGGCGCGCCCTTGAAACCGGGCAGGGCGAAGATGGTGAACTCCGGGACGAAGCGCTGATACTCCTCGAGCGATTCCGGCAGCAGGAACATGTTGCGCGCGAACCAACTGTGCCACGCCGTCTCGGTGACGATGCGCACCGGCAGCCGATAGCGCTCATCCGCGCCCGCATACACGTCCTGGACAAAGACGTCGCGCCCCTGAAGGAAGCCCAGCAGCCGGCCGTACAGCCCCTCGAACTTCTCCTGCGCCATCGGTCGATTGTAGGAGCCCCACCACACACGCGGTTCGTGCTGCGCTTCGCGCACGATGAACTTGTCATTGGCCGAGCGCGCCGTGTGCCGGCCGGTGCTGACGGCGAAGGCGCCGCCGAGTGTCGTGGTCCCTTCGCCTCGAAACACCGCCTCCTCGTACAGCGCCTCCGTGGAAAGATTCCAGTAGGCGGCGCGCAGGTTGCCAACGCCGTGGCCGCTCAAGTCGTAGGCGGGTTTGCGCAGCAGTCCGATGCGTTCCCCAGGTGTCCGGATGTTAAGCAGGTTGTTCATACCGTTTTCAGCGCGTGACAATCCTCATCACAGCCAGTCCCTGACGATCTTTCGATCGCCGAGATAGATCTCGTTCGGGCTTTCGGGGTCGAGCGCCCAGCGAATGCGGGCGATGCCTTCCGAAACATCCTTCACGCTCCCGCTGAAGGAAAGGCGCAGATGGCCTTCCATGCCGAACTCCTTCCCGGGAACGGTCACGACCAAGGCCTTCTTCAGCAGGAACCTGGCCAGCTCCACCGAATCCGGATTGTAGGCCCTCAGGTCCGGCAGAGCATAGAACGTCCCCTGTGGAGGGATCAATCGGGCGCCCTGGAAGGATTTCATCTCCTGCAGCAGCACATCCCGGTTGTTCTGGATCTGCAGACGGACGGCTTCCACCACAGATTGCAGCCCGTTGAGGGCGCCTTCGGCGGCGGCCTGACTGACCGGCGACACGCCTGAGGTGGTCTGTGCCGTGACGTTGGCCATGACGCGCACCAGCGGACGCGGTGCCACCACCCATCCCACGCGAAACCCCGTCATGCCGTAGAGCTTGGCCACTCCGTTGACGATGATCAGGCACGACTCGTCCGGCGCGCGCGTGGTGAAGCGAGTCGCAGGCACGGCCACATTGCCATCGAACGCAAGCTGATGATAGATATCGTCGCAGATCAGGTACAGGCCGCGGTTTTCGCAGACCTTCACCAGACCCTCGATCAACTCGGCAGGGTAGATGACTCCGCTGGGATTGTTTGGGCTGTTGAGGAGGATTGCCCGCGTGTATGAAGTGATCGCCCGTTCCACCTCAGCCAGCCGAGGCACGAACGTGCCGTCTTCTGGCGTGACGATCACCGGCCGCGCCGAGCACATGCGCACGATCTCCGGGTACGATACCCAGTAGGGCGCGAGCACAACCACTTCGTCCTGGGGATTCAAGATCGAAAACAGGGTGTTGAACAGGGATTGCTTGGCCCCGTTGGTCACGATCACATTCTCGGGCTCCACCAGGCGGTCGTAGTGCTCTTCCGTATAGCGGATAATGGCTTTCTTCAGGGAAGGCATGCCATCCACCGGCGTGTACTTGACCTCCCCACTCGTGAGCCGCGCCCCAGCCGAAAGCACCGCGCTGATCGGAGTCTTATTTCTGGGCTCGCCGATGCCCAGATGAATGACCGCTTCCCCCCTTTCACGGAGCAGGCGCGCTTCCTCGTTCAGCGCCAGGGTCGGCGACTCAGCGATGTCGGCTGCCAGTTTGCTCAACTTCATGGGATCACTCCCGAGCCCGAGGGCGGGCCCGGCACCCGCCAACAACGCCTCGCTCCATCACTAAACAAGTCCTGGTCAGGTGAAACCTGACCAGGCCCGGCGACTTTGCGTTCATGACCGGCTGCCGCTCCAGTGTGGCGGCGCGGTGATTGTGGCTCATTTCACATTAATTATACTACCCACGGCTCTCGCGCAGCCAGCACCTCATGCCTGCAGCGAGGCAAGGTCCTGCGCGGTGCCCAATGTAATTCCCGTGAGCTCGGAGGCGATCCGCTTGATCAAACCCAACAAGACGCTGCCCGTGCCCACCTCCACAAAGGCCGTCATCCCCTGCGCCTGGGCGGCAGTGACCGTCTCGGTCCAGCGCACCCGTGATTGCATCTGGCGCTGAATGTCGCGGCTGAGCTGGTCGCCGCCCGACAGCATTTCCGCATCCACGTTTCCGATGAGAGGTATTTTGCTGTCCTGCAGCCCCGCACGCGCCACCGCCGCATCCCACTCGGCCTGGATACCAGCCATCAGCGAGGAGTGTGCCGCAATCGAAACCGCCAACGGGATCGTGCGCCTGGCGCCGGCAGCCTTGGCCATCTGCATCGCCCGCTCCACAGCCGGCTTGGCCCCAGAGATCACGACTTGCCCCGGACAATTGTCGTTGGCCACCTGTACGGTCTCCGCCGGCGTCGATGCGGAGGCACAAATCCCCTCCAAAGTGGGAATGTCCAGATTGAGCACGGCGGCCATGCCGCCCGGATTAGCGTCGCCGGCCTGCTTCATCAGCTCGCCCCTTCTTCGCACCAGCCGAAGCGCGGCCGGGAACGACAGAGAGCCGCCTGCCGCCAGCGCGGAGAGCTCGCCCAGCGAATGCCCGGCCATCAGGGCCGGCACGAAATCAGGAAACAGCTGGCGGAAGGTTTCGAAGGCCGCCAGCGAGTGAACGAACAGCGCCGGCTGGGTATTGAGCGTGTCATTCAGCAGCTCGGCTGGGCCGCTCCACATGATCTGGGAAAGGCCAAATCCCAGCGTGGAGTCGGCTTCCTCAAAGATCTTGGCGGCGACTGGAAAGTTCTCGGCAAGATCGCGCCCCATGCCGACAACTTGGGAGCCCTGCCCCGGAAAGACAAAGGCGGTCTTGTGCGGATCCAATTCCCTGATCGTGGTCATAGGCGTGGGAGCCGGCTGGATCTTCCCGATTGGGTTCGCCAAGCGAGGCGCGGTGCCCGCTTAAATGCAAACGAGCCCGAAAATCGCGGCTCGTTTGTGGTCAACTGGCCTGCTTCTTCTCTTTCTTGACCTCGAATACCTCGCGCCCCTGATAGTGCCCGCAGTTGGCGCACACAGTGTGGGGAAGCCGCAGGGATCCGCAGTTTGAACACGCCACCAGATTGTGGGCCCGCAGGGCGTCGTGCGCCCGGCGGCGATCCCGGCGTCCCTTGGAGTGCTTGCGCTTGGGATGCGGCGTCATACAGTTCTCCTTTACGTACGAAGGACGGGCGCCAGCCCGTCCCAAAAGGCCATCCTACAGTGCCTGTATTATACCTCGCCGGCAGATGACGTCAAGACTGAAACGTTGTACAATCTCCCGCGTGGACGCCCGCATTGCCGTTGCCAAGGTCAACAAGTATGCATCCTCCGAGAGCGGAGACACGCTGGAGGCGGTCGAGCGGCCCAACGGCGGGCTTTCCGTCGTCCTGGCCGACGGCCAGACTTCCGGCCGGGGAGCCAAGGCCGTCTCCATGATGGTGGTCCGCAAGGTGATCGGCCTGCTGGCGGAAGGCGTCCGCGACGGCGCAGCCGCTCGGGCCGCCTCAGATGCCCTCTTCACGGAACGCAAGGGGCAGGTCATCTCCACCCTGAATATCGTTTCCGTGGATCTGCACAGCGGCACGATTGTGCTCACCCGCAACAACCCCGCCCCGATCTTCGTAGGTCGCCAGGACAAGTCTGACTGCCTGCGGGCGGAGAGCGTGCCTCTGGGCTCATCCATGGACGTCCGCCCGGTTATCACGGAACTGCCACTCGAAGCCGGCCTGACTGTGGTGGTCTATACCGACGGTCTGGTTCATGCTGGCAAGCGTCGCGGCCAGCCCATGGAGGCCTGCGAGATAATCCGCTCGCTGCTGGAGGAGCAGGATCCCAGCCCCCAGGAGCTGGCGGATTCCCTGCTGGCCTATGGAATCAGCCTGGACGATCATCGGCCAGCGGACGATATGAGCGTGGTTGTGCTAAGGGTGACCGACCGTGACGGCGATGCGGTCCGCCGCATGAGTATCCGGCTGCCCATCGCCCGCTAGGCGAAGAGCGAACCCGAGCCTGCACATACGCACCGTGGGGGCCAGAATTCCAGGCCTCCGCGGGAAGCGCGCCCTGCAGCATCATGGAGGCTTCGCAACATCACGATCCGCTGATCGGGATTGTGGGCCCGTGTGGAGCCGGAAAATCCACCCTGGCGGAGGGCCTACGCGCCCTGGGCTTCCGATGCAGACACATTGCCCAGGAGCATTCCCACGTCCCCAGCATGTGGCAGCGCATCTCCCATCCCGATCTCCTGATCTTCGTGGAGGCCTCTTTCGCCGTCTGCACGGCCCGCCGTCGACTCAACTGGTCCGAAGCCGACTATCTTGAGCAACTGCGGCGCCTGGAGCACGCCCGCCGGCATGCGCACTTGACGATAGCAACAGATGGGCTCTCGATCGAGCAGGTGCGCCAACGGGCAGCCTCTTTTCTCCGCCAGTCTGCGCAGCCCTGACGAGGCAGTCTGCGTCGTGCCCGCCCGGGTTGGGTGTATAATCACGTCGCGCCAGCCCCCGGCTGGTATTTTTGTGACGGAGTGAAGCATGCGCAGTCGCAATAACTGGCTCGTCGCGATCATCATTCTTTTTGGCTTCGCCTTGTGGGTGGATCTTTCCCCTAGAATATCCCTCGTCAATCCCCTCGATCAGCGCGTCTTGCTGGACCGCAACACCGAGCTTCGCCGCGGCCTGGACACGCTGGGCGGTTTGCAGACGCTGCTGGAAGCCGATGTGGAGGATTGTGCCGCGGTGGATACGGCCGCCCTGGACATCACGCGGCAGATCCTGGAGAATCGCGCCAACGCCCTGGGCGTAAGCGAGATCGTGATGCAGATCGCCGGGCAATGCCGCATCGTGGCCGAATTCCCGGGCATTCGCAATCCTGAAGAGGTGGTCGCGGCCCTGCAGCAGACCGCGCTGCTTGAGTTCGTCGACATGGGCACCAATCCGATGATCGACGGAGCGGAGATCGTGACGGACTACGACCCGGCCCGCGCCGGCCCCGGCGGAACCATCGCCTCCCCAGCCCCGGGCGGCGCTCCCGTTGCCAGCCCCACACCTCAGGTCGACGCAACTCCCGCGGCGGGCGCGACACCCGCGCCGCAGGTCTTCAATACGGTGATGACCGGCGCGGCCTTGGACGCTGTGGGCGTGCAGCCAGGCTCCCTGGGCGGCTCCTTTGAGATCTCCTTCACGCTCAAACCCGAGGCCGCCAAGGTCTTTGCCGATTTCACGGCCACGCACATCGACCAGTACCTGGCCATCGTCCTGGACAAGCAGGTGATCTCCGCTCCTGTGATCAAGAGCGCCATCACCGACGGCCAGGGCGTCATCCAAGGCGGATTCACCAGCGAAAGCGCAAATGCGCTGGCGGTGCAGCTGCGCTACGGCTCACTTCCTGTGCCGGTCAAGGTGGTGGAGAGCCGCACGGTCGGGCCCACCTTGGGAGAAGAATCAATTCGCAAAGGTGCCACAGCGGGCCTGATCGGGCTGGCGGTTGTCGTACTGTTCATGGCGCTTTACTATCGTATTCCAGGGATCGTGGCCGACCTGGCGTTGATCGTCTACGCCGCCTTGACGCTGATGCTGTTCAAGCTCATCCCAGTGGTTGTGACGATGCCCGGCCTGGCAGGTTTCATTCTGAGCATCGGAATGGCCGTGGATGCCAATATCCTGATCTTTGAGCGACTGAAAGAAGAGCTGCGAGCGGGCCGCAGCCTGCAGCAGGCCATCGACCTGGGCTGGAGACGAGCCTGGCCCTCCATCCGGGACTCCAATACATCTTCCCTGATTACGTGCGTGATTCTGTTTGTGTTTGGAAGCACGTTCGGCGCAAGCATGGTCAAGGGCTTTTCCGTGACGCTGGCGCTGGGCATTCTGGTATCGCTCTTCACGGCCATCATCGTCACTCGCACATTCCTGCACCTGGTGCTGGACAGGGTCAGAGCGGAAGAGCATCCGCGCTGGTTCGGGCTTTAGGAGCACGGCATGGACATCATCAAGAGGCGCTACTTCTTTTTCCTGATCTCGCTGCTCATCATCATCCCCGGCGTGATCTTCATGGCCCTCCATTGGAGCCGGACCGGCGAGGGGCCACTCAAACTGGGGATTGACTTCAAGGGCGGTGCCTTGCTGGAAGTGGACTTTCCCGCGGGGCGGATTCCGGCGGGCGAGATCTCTGACCTGTACAGCCAGTTTTCCACTCCCGACCAACCGATCTCTGGTCCGATCATCCAGCCCTTGGGCGAGAACGCCTATGCCATCCGCTCCAAGAGGATGGATGACGCCACCAAGGGCTTGCTGGTGAACGCGATGCAGCAGGCCTCCGGCTCCCCCGTCACGGTCCTGAACTTCACTTCCGTCTCGCCGGCTGTCGGCGGCGAGGTGACTCGGGCCGCCGGCGTTGCCATTCTCATGGCCGCCTTCGCCATTCTGCTCTACGTCTGGTTCGCCTTCCGCGGCGTCGAACATGCCGCGCGCTACGGGGCGGCCGCCATCATCTCCCTGCTGCACGATGTCCTGGTGCTGCTGGGCATAGAGGCCATGCTTGGGTTCCTGCTGGGTTGGGAGGCGGACGCCCTCTTCCTGACGGCTGTCCTGACGGTCATCGGCTTCTCGGTCCACGATTCGATCGTCGTATTCGATCGCATTCGGGAAAACTCAGACATCCACCGCCGCGTGGACTATGAAAAGATCGTCAATCACTCCATCGTGCAGACCCTGGATCGCTCGATCAACACCACGCTGACGGTGCTGTTCACGCTGCTGGCGCTGGCCCTCTTCGGCGGCGAAAGCACACGCCATCTGGTCATCATCCTGCTGGTGGGCATCTTCAGCGGCACGTACTCGTCGATCTTCAATGCCGCGCCCATCCTGGTGGTCTGGCACAACCGCGAATGGCGCACCTGGTTCAAGCCACGGGAAAAGCCCCAAGCGCCAGGATTCCCAGCCAATCCCAGCTAGGCCGCGTCAAGTGGTCCATCCCTGCCGCATAGTCGGGCGCTCTGAGGTCCTGGAGCGCCCGATTCTTCATACACAGGCGGAGGCCGGCTGATGCCTGACGTGCCGCTGCTGCTCAAGGGTTGGCTGCTGGGTCTTGCCATTGCGGCGCCGGTCGGCCCGATCGGCATCCTCTGCATCCGCCGTACCCTTGCGGAGGGCCGCCTCATCGGTTTCCTCTCGGGCCTGGGAGCCGCCACGGCCGACATGCTGTTCGCCGTAGTTGCGGCCTTCGGTGTCACGGCCGTTCAGACCGCGCTGCTCAGCCGGCACGTTTGGCTGCAGATCGCTGGCGGCCTGTTCCTCGTCTACCTGGGGCTGCGAACATTCTTCGCCGCGCCCGCGGATCATGCCGCAGGCCTCCGCCCGGCGCGCGGCCGACTCTCGGCCTACCTTTCCACCTTCGGGCTCACCCTGACGAATCCCGCCACCATTCTTTCCTTCTCCGTCATCTTCGGAGCTTTCCAACTGGGCCCGACTTCTGGCCCGTTCATCAATGCCGGGCTGCTGGTCCTGGGCGTATTCCTGGGCTCTGCCACGTGGTGGCTGCTCTTGAGCGGAAGTATAGGCTTCTTTGCCGGACGTTTCAACCCAGACTGGATGGCGTGGGTAAATCGCGCCGCCGGCACGATCATCGCTGCATTCGGCGTGGCAACTCTTCTGGCTTGAAGCCGGCCCTCCCCCCAAGGGCAGCACCTTCCTCAGGTCTAATCCATTCGCAGCCATTCCCGGGGCCGCATGAATCGCCCAGGTCCGGATCGCACCGGAGCATAACTCCTGCATTCTTGCACAACAGCATCCAGATGCCTTTATAATCGCGAGGCCGGGGTAAATCAGTAAAGGCAGTAGATGATTCTCGAGGCCAACGCGCATGGCACGTGAAAGAAGAGAACGCCCGCAAGGGAAGGCTCAAGCGAGCAGAAACCGGCCGCGCGATCGGGTAATCTGGGCGATCCTGGCGGGATTCCTGGCCGCCTACGTGTTCCTGTTCATCCTCCCCATCTTCCTGGACGAGTCGCAGCGAATGATGTTCTTTCGGTACATTCCGACATTGCCACAGCGGGGAATCATCGGGGAAGACGCCAAGTCGATTCAACTCTTCGTTCTGGGATGGTTCAATGGACAGGATCCCTACTCGGTGGAAGGGATCTCCAACGGCGTGTTCTATCCGCCCTTGGCCCTGCTCCTGCTGTCGCCGCTGGGCCTTGTCAGCGCCCAAGCCGCCTACGTTTTGATGCTGGGCTTGACCCTGGCCTGCTATGTGGGTCTCTCGCTTTGGCTGCCGGTCGCATTTTCGAAGCGACTCACCCCCGTACTTTTGCTCTTCTTTCTCACCGGTCTCTTCTCGTACAGCCTGCAGTTCGAGCTCGAACGAGGCCAGTACAACGTCACCTCTGTCTTCTTGAGCTTGCTGGCGGTCTTCCTATTTCATGCCTACCCGAAGATCCGCTGGCTGCGCTGGGTCGCGTACGGGCTGCTGACGACGGCCATTCAACTCAAGCTGTATCCGGCCATCTTCGTGTTCCTGCTGGTGACGGATTGGACCCAGTGGAGAGAGAACCTGAAGCGGCTCATTGCAATCGGCGCCGTCAACTTCTTGCTGCTGCTGGCGTTGGGCTGGAACCTGTTCTTGAGTTTCGTCCGGTCCATCAGCTCCTTCTCGGCGGATATCCACGGTGAGAAGATCAATCATTCGGCTGCGTCATTTGGCGCCTACGCCCTGGGGGTCTTGGACACGGATCGACTGCTGAATACATCGCCGGCATCAGCCGCCTTCGCTGCCCAAATCTCGAGTGTGGCCACTCTGATCTGCGCCGCGGTGTTTGCAGCCATCCTTGTGGCGTGCATCCTGATCGGCGCCAAGCGTCCGGCCCGGGGCCCGGCCCCGCCTGTTCTGCTGGCGTGTACCTTGGGGGCCCTCCTGATCCCGTCCACGAGCTTCGACTACACGATTGCGTTCTTGCCCGCCTGCTTGGCGATCTACTTCCAGCATCTTGCGGACACGTGGTCCCACCGTTCCAGCCCTGGCGTCAGCACAATCCGGCATTGGCTCCGCCACGGCGTCGTGGCGGTGATGTCCCTCGCCTACTTCTCGACGCTCTTCTCTTACACCAACAAGCCTGACTTGTTCTTCCTGGTCAACAATTTCCCGGCCCTTATTCTTCTGTTGCTGCTGACGCCGTTACTCGCCATACTCTGAGATCCGCTGATCGGATCCAGCGAGATGCGCGGCCGGGTTCTTCTGCATCTTCGCCCCGCGCCGCTGGCAAGACCCGTTCCACTCGCACTTCGGTCCCCCTTCGGACCCGCGCGGTCTGCTCACCTACACGCAACTGGCGCGGAATCGTACAACACGCCCCGAAGCGCGGCGTCGCCGACTCCGTGAATTAAACGCGTTCGCAGAACTGCATGGCGCGCCCTATGGCGCCTGTATCTGCTGAACGAGAACAGCCTGCACGGCCAGGCGGCCGTCGTAGGTTTGGGTGGTGTAGTTGGGTCGGGAGCACGTCAGCAGCGTCAATACGGCTCCGCCCATGTCTTCCACTACGGAGAGATCACTGGGTGCCACGTCCCGGATGTTCTGGACGACGTAGGTGAAGACCTGGCCTGACGCGTGAAGCACGACCTGGTCCCCCACCGCCAGCGTGTCCAGTTGGGCGAAGGGGCCGGGCAAACCGTAGATGTCGGTGACATGCGCCGTCAGCACGCTGTTGCCGCGCTGCCCGGGCGTGGCCGTACCTTCAAGCCAACCCGCATTGTCTGCGAGCCCGCTGATGTCCCACGTGCCTCCGGCCAGCGGGACGTTGACGATGTTCATCTGGCTGATCCCCAGGCGCGGGATTTCGAGCGACATGCCGAAGGCTGTGAAGCTCCGCGGCGCGGGCGCGGTGCCAAGCGGCCGCAGTCCCCAAGGGCGAAATGCGGTGCCCGGCAGCACGGTTGGGCAAACGAGGCTGTCGGCCCGCAGCGATGTACGAACGCTCGACTTCGTCCAGGCGGTCCGGGGGACACCTCCTGGCGAATTGCTCCACTGTACCGCAGCCAGATTCTCCAGGTCACGACCGCAGCGCAAGTTGTCGTTCGCACGCACGGTGAAGTCGACCTGTGCCGCACCGCCGGCAAGACCCAAGCTGCTCCAACTGGCGGTGATTGTCCGGGTGGAAGGGTCGTAGGCGCATTTCCGATCGGCCGACTGCGGTCCCAGGCCGCAAACGGGGCCCCTCACATAATCGACCTCCCGTGGAAGCACATCGGTGACGACCACGTCCCTGGCTGCTGACCCGCTGAAGATCGCGTGTTGGACACGGATGCTATAGGTGATCAAGCCGCCGGCCGCCACATACTCCACGCTGGCCGTCTTGCTTATCGAAAGCACGGCATCGACGAAGTAGGATGCTGCCCGCGTTTGCGCTGGCTCTCCCTGACCGGGTTGTGGGGCGGGCGCCGCCATTCCTGTCCCCCCCGGCGCCGCGGCGCAGGCCAGCGCAACCAGCACAGCTGCGGTGGCGAACTTCCTGAGGCTTCGGGCTACGGCCTGTTTGCTCATTTCTTCCTCTGTACCCCGGACCGCGTGCGGCCTGGTACGAATTGCGGATTTCTCTGCTTCGTTTGGACTGCACCGGGTTGCACGGCACACCTTGCAGCGCGCCGTGCAACCCTGAATACCTTGTGGTGCTCAGCGCCCCGAAGTCGGCTGCACCATGACCGCTTGCACGACCAGGCGAGAATCGTAGGTGTGGGTCGTGTGGTTGGGCGACGAGCAGGTCACGAGCATCAGAACCTGCGGCTCACCCGCAGCGCCCTCGTTGAAGATCGAAAGATCACTCGGGGATGCCTCCTTCAGCGCCTGGACTTGATAGGCATAGACCTGCCCCGAGGCGTGCACATATATGTTGTCTCCCGCGGCCAGCGCCCCGAGTTGCGCAAAGGGACCATCCGCGCCGCTGATGTCGGTCACGTGGGCCGTGATGACGCTGTTGCCAGCTTGACCCGGCGCACGCGAGGGTTGAAGCAATCCGGCGCTGTCGCCCAGCTGGAGCACGTCCCAGGTCCCGTCCGCCAGCGGCACACCGACGATCGGCATCCCGCTCAGCCCCAGGCGTGGGATTTCCAGGTGCATGCCCAGTTCCATGTTGAAGTTCGCCGGCGGCAGGCTGCCCAAGTTCTCGGAGGCCCCAGGCATGAACCCCGAAGCCGGCAGGCGGCCTCCCGAGTCCGGCAGCCGGCCCGGGCAACCCGGATCGCCGCGCCGCGGGCCATACACCGTCAACCGGGATTCGGCGCTCTGCGATGAGCCCTGCCGTACCTTGCTCCACCGGACGCTGGCC
>DATIPW010000039.1:0-1854 GCA_035471605.1 Anaerolineales bacterium
GCGGCTACAGCCTTGCGCAACGTATCCAGAAATTCGGGCAACGGGACCCGGTGAACGCGGGCGGCCCATTCCACGGTGAGCGCTTTTGTGAGCATGCGGCGCACAGAATAGCCGCTCACGCGCTTGACCCCGAAAATCTCCATCACGTCCGCAATATCGCCGTACTCTTCCAGAATTTCAGAAACGCGGGTGTCTTTTGTGATCTGCATGGTGCATCTCCGGTGAAGCTCGCTTGCAGGTATTCTGCCAGGGTGGCAACGGTCGCAGTCCAGGATCACCGCTCGGCATTTCCCTGCGGATGGCCTGTGATGCGGCCGCGTGCTGCAGGGCGCCCCCCGCCTGCGCCGTGGCCTGCCCCGGCATCCCGCTGGAGGATGGCCCCGCGGCAGACCCCGGATTCGCGGCGTGCCGCTGAGAGATCAGGCGGACGCGGAAAGGCCTGGCTCCTGTGAAGCGGGTGCCTGCTCCAGGATCGTTTTCAGCACAGCCAGGTTGCCTTTCAGTTCTTTCTGCATGTACTTCTCCAGGCCGCTTTCGGGCATGGCCGACTCGTTCCTGGGACTGGCTCGCGTCACAATCTTGATCCGGGTCCTGCCTTCCGTGCCCTTCAGGGTGCACAGGGTATGCGAGATCAAGCTCCCCGTCAGCGATCGGAATCCGTACTTCCGGTTGGGTTCGAATTCTGTGATTTCAAACGTGCTGACCATGCGACGACCCATCAGGTGGCCGACGGTGCGAAATGCACCGCCCGGCGCGGCAGCGCCCTTGAACAGCCGGCTCGATGCCAGCGTACCATGCTGCCATGCGGGATCGTTGGGAGATGAGGTAATGAACTCAAAGACCTCGGTTGGCGGACGGTGGATATCGATACTTGCAACTATGTTAAGCATTCGTTCTCCTTGACTTGGCCAGGCAGACGTGAACCGCGTGCATCCAGACGGGAGCCCCCGCCTGCAGCGAACTCAGTCCGCCAGTCTATTCGCAAAGCAGTTGCTGTGAGCGGCCGGTCAAAAGCAATAGCCGCCAGCCCACAACAGGGCCGGCGGCACGGGTACCGCACGCAACCAGTTATCCCATGCGAAACTACTACCAATAGTATACCATGAATTGCGCGTGCTGGGCGCGGGCCGGCCGGAGGCGGGCAAATCCGCGCGGGTGATCAGCGCGATTAGGAGACAAGTGCCTGACTGGCCAATTCCCGGCGGAGGTCATCGCGCATGAGCTCTGGTCCGAGCCAGCCGATGCAGGTCGCGGCTCCAGACAATCAGCCCGGTGCCGGCAGCGGCCGCGCCCAGGTCGATCACCCACTCCGGCAAGAGGCCGGTCGGGTGAAGCACGACGGCGACCAGACCAAGCATGAAGAGAACCGCGGCCGCGCGCGAGTAGATGCCCGCCCTGATGACGGAGATCCCGAAGAGCATCTCTCCGGCAAGAAAGGTCAGCAGCGAGCCCACGAAGACGCCCGAGCTGGGACCCTGCTCCACTTGCTCGATGATGGCGGGTGGCAGATACAGTCTAATGAAGGCACCGTAGTAGTCAAGGCAGACCAACGCCACCAGGCCAGTGAACAGGACGATGAACGCCACTGCGCCGAAGGCGCCGGACTCCCTGCGCTGGCCCAGATACAGGGAGACCGCCAGGAAGAGAGCGAAGAACGGCGAGAGAACGTCAAATACCTCGGCCGGTTGGGTGTCCGGCAGGCCCGCCAGCAGGCGTCCGATGATGATGCAGGCTCCGCTCAGCACGCCTGCCAGGGCGCCGAGGCGATACAGGGTGGGGATCGACATGTTTGCCTCTTTCGCTCAGGGGATCAAGCTCACCGGGCGGCGGGTGGCTTCCCGCCGAGGGAATCCT
>DATIPW010000040.1:0-2138 GCA_035471605.1 Anaerolineales bacterium
AAGGCGCGGCCGAGCATGTAGTGGTACCCCGCGGCGAGACCACTGGCCAGCGCGGCCTCGCGGGAGGTGTACGAATGGCGCATCTCGAGCGGCTCAAAGATGTGCCGGCTCACATATTCCGCGTACGATTGCCCGCTGGCCTGCTCCACCAACAAGCCCGCCAGTCGGTAGTTGAGGCTGCTGTACTGGTAGGTTGTGCCGACTGGCTGGGTGATCTCGAGGCGCTTGAGTCCGGCCACCAGTTCGTCCAGGCCCTGCCTGGTCCACTCCTGCACTCCGGCCATCCTGGTGATGCCGGTGGTCTGGTTGAGCAGGTTGCGCACCGTGATGCGCGCCGAGGACTGCGCATCGGCCAGCTCGAACCACGGCAGGTACTGCTGGAGCGGTGCGTCCAGGTCGATCTTTCCGGCTTCGACCAGTTGCATGACCGCCAGGGCGGTGAGTGGCTTGGTGACGGAGGCGATGTAGAACGGAGTCTGCGGCGTTGCCGCTCTCCCGCTGGAATCTGCAACGCCGAATCCTTGCTGGTGAACGATCTGATCGCCCTGGACAATGGCAAGCGCCATCCCAGGAATGCCCAGGTCCTTGCGTTGATTCTGGAGGTAGGCGTCGATGGCGGCAAAATCCGTCTCCGCCAGCAGCCTTGGGCTGGCTTGCACCGTTCCCATAGTCTGTGCCAGCAGCCAGGCCAGGCAGATGTGCGCCAAGAGGACCCGGTTCCGTTTGGGAATGATCATGTGCATCCCCTGCTCGCGTGAACTGTGGTTGTGCATCCCGCCCGCGGCCATCTCGTTTTGACTTGGGTTGGCGGGTGGCGCTCCCTAGCCGCGCCGGCGCCACACCAGCAGCGCCGCCACGGCCAGCGCGGCCAACACCCCGAGGCTTGCGGTTTGGATCCCCCCAAGAAGTTCGTGCTGATAGCTGATCAGCTTGGGCCCGAGGATGGCAAAGGCCAGGGCATTGCCCACCCCGTGCATCAAGACCGCCGGCCAAACGCTGCGGCTGGAGCTGCGCATCCTGCCATAGATCAGTGCCATCAAGATCACGCCGATCATGAAGAGCAGCAGGAAGAGGATCAGGGGGGCGGTCGTATAGTCCGTGGTCAGGATGAAGGGGAAGTGCCACAGTCCCCACACGATGCCGACTGCGACATGGCGCGGCAGGTCGGGCGTGCCGAGCAAGGCCAGCCGCGGTTCCAGGTAGCCGCGCCAGGCCCATTCCTCGGAGAGGGCGAACAGCATGCGGGGCACAAGCTGCACCGCGAAGCCGCCCAGCAGCGGTGCCATCAGCTGGGGCAGGGGCAGGCTCAGGCGGGTCCAGCCCACCGCGACATTGAAGGAGACGACCGCGAGAAACACGATCGGGAAGAAGAGCAGCGCGAACAGATACCAGCGCCAACTGGTGCTGAACTCCAACCGCAGTCCGGCGTCCTGCCAGCCATCGCCCAGCACCGAACGCGCCACCAGCACCATCAGCAGCGGGCTGAGGATGAACAGCAGGCTCCCGCCTGGCTGCGAGCTGGGCATGAGCAGCCCGCCAAGAGCTGCCAGCAGCAGCGTGCCGGCATAGAAGAACAGGATGTTCCTGCGGGCTCGTGCAGCTGGTGTTTCAGGCATGAGCTGGCATCCTTCCTTTGCCCTGGGTCGGGGCCGAAGCACGCGCCGTGTCAGCTGGCGCTGGTCGCAGGACCGCTAAACGGGTGAAATCCCCCGAATCTCAGTATTGTGCTCATTATACGCGCAGCACGCGGGGATTCGATCGCGGCCCCATGGAGCCTGAACCGGGCTGGACGTCCTGGCGGCGGGAGTTGGCTGCCCTTTGCGTGCGCCGCAAGCGCCCGACCCGGAAAAATCACTCAAAAACTTGACAGTTTGGACACTCTAATGATTGACAGTAGAACATGCGTTCTATACAATGAAGTGTGGAATTGATCCCCGCCGGTGGCCTGGTGTGCAGGCCGGAGCGGCCAGAGCATGCAGGACAAGCCAGCGACAGCCAAGCGCCCACCCCTTCGGAGAACAGCAGGCTCCCGGGCAGCCCACAAGCTGCGCCTGACCCGGGCAGAACGCCTGCTCACCGTGCGCGACGTCGCGCGCCTGTTATGCGTCAGCCGGCAGACCGTGTACACCATGATCCGC
>DATIPW010000041.1:0-5184 GCA_035471605.1 Anaerolineales bacterium
CAGCATTGCCCGGAAGGCATCTGCCAGCCTCACCCCGCCGGCAGCGATCTTCTCGCGCAGCTCAGCCCCGGTGATCGGTGTAGCCAGTTCCGCGGCTGCTGTGGGAGTGGGGGCGCGCAGGTCGGCGGCGAGGTCCGCCAGGGTGAAGTCAGTTTCGTGGCCCACCCCGCAGATCACGGGCGCTTCCGAGGCAGCGACCGCACGCACCACTTCAGGATGGTTGAATGCCCATAGATCCTCGATGGACCCTCCGCCGCGAACTAGAAGGATCACCTCGGGGCGCGGCGTGAGCCAGTTGAGTTTCCGCATTGCTTGGACGAGCTGGGCCGGGGATTCCTCGCCTTGCACCGACGCGGAGGCCAGAATGACTTCAACCAGCGGCATGCGGCGCTTCAGTGTATTCAGCACATCGCGGAATGCCGCTCCGGTCTGCGAGGTGACGACGCCGATGCGCAGAGGGCGCTCTGGGATACTTCGCTTTCGTTCGGCTTCGAACAGGCCTTCGACCGTGAGCTCGGCCCTGAGACGCAGGAACTCCTGGTACAGGGCGCCTTCTCCGGAGGGGATCAGCCGATCCACGTAGAGTTGGTATTGACCGCCGACCTCGTAAACGCCTATCCGGCCGTGGGCAGCTACCGCCATGCCATCCTGCAGCGCCAGGTCCAGGCGTGCGGCGTTGGACCTCCACATCACGCAGCGCAACGCAGCGCCCGCATCCTTCAGTGTAAAGTACAGGTGCCCCGAAGATGGCCGGGAGGAATTTGAGATCTCCCCTTCCACCCAGAGGTCTTGCAGACGAGTATCCGACTCCAACGCATCACGGACGTATCGCGTCAGCGCGCTCACCGTCCACTGCGTCGTCGAAAACAGCGCGGGTTGCATCTGCGGGTAGCATACACAATCAAGGCAGGAATGTCAACGATCGACCTGTGGGAGGCATCGGGGTGCAGCGGAAAGAAAGACGCGAGGCCCTGCGGGAATTCGGATGATAGAATTGGGCTACAAGCGTGTATGCATCACATCTGGTCGCCTTGGCGAATGGAATACATCGAGAACCACGGAAAGGAAGATGGCTGCGTGTTCTGCCGGGCGCTGACCCTGGTGGACAGCCCCCAGAATCTGATCGCGCATCGCGGCAGCCGCGCCTACGTGATCCTCAATCGCTACCCCTACACGAGTGGTCACGTGATGATCGTGCCCCACCGCCACCAAGCCACCCTGGAAGTGCTGAGCCCGGTCGAACGGGCTGAGATGATGGAACTGACCTCGCGCGCCATGGCGGTGCTGCGGCAGGTGTACCAGACGCCGGCATTCAATGTCGGAATGAATGTCGGCGAGGCCGCGGGCGCGGGCATCAAAGAGCACGTCCACATCCATGTGGTGCCCCGCTGGGTGGGCGACACCAACTTCATGTCCACCCTTGCCTCTACGCGGGTCCTGCCCGAAACCCTTGACGAGACTTGGAATAGGATCAAGTCTGGATTCCAGAAGCATGTGGAGTAGCTGCCAAGGCTCGCCATCGGCTTGAGAAGTTCGGCGCCTTCGTTTGTCAGGTCTGCCCGACTTCTGCAACTCAGGTGGGCCCGTGCTCCACAAGATACCGACCCTCGGCTTCCCTGAACTATTGCAGCCCCACTCAAGATGGAGCCCCTCGGCGCCAGATCTCAATGGCTGAGGGGACGCGTCGTTACTTGCCAGAGCTCAGGAGTTGAGACGATGGCCTGGAACGCCTGCTGCCCGTCGGCCGCGGCAATCCTGCTTGGCAACCGCCTGGCTGCATGTTAGCCACTATAATCGTGGCGTGCTGCTGCGCCGCAAGCCCCCCCTGCTATTGGCATTCTTGATGCTCGTGTTCGCAACGCCCGCGTGCGGGGAAACTGAACCCCCGCTGCCGGTGCCAGTGAGCCCGAGCGCGTCTCCCTCAGCACTTCCGCCCGTGCCGGCGACCCAAACCCCGCTGCCCGTTCCGTTGGTCAATCCGCTGACCGGACTTGAGGTCGCGGATCCAAACCTGCTTGAGATTCCGGCGGTACTGATCTCGATCTCGCACTTTCCGGCCACAGCGCGGCCACAGGCCGGCTTGTCCTTCGCTCCCTTTGTCTACGAGATCTACATCACAGAGGGTGCCACACGTTTTCTTACCGCCTTCTACGGGGAATGGCCGGCACCGGAGATCCCGGTTGCAGGCGGCTGCCAGCCGCGCATCGGCCCCCTGGGGAAAACCGCCACGTTGCTCGGCAACCGCGTTTGGTATGACGCGGATCAAGATGGTCGTCAGGACGCGGGGGAAGCCGGGATCGCTGGCCTGTGCGTCAACTTGTTTGACGCAGCGGGCCAACTTGTGGCGCAGACGGCCAGCGATACGAACGGCCATTTTGGGTTTGACGTGCAGCCGGGCCAGTACGTCGTTGAGTTTGTGCGGCCCGCGCATCTTGCCTTCGCTCCCATGGACGCGGCACCGGACACGGTGGACAGCGACGCGGATCCAGGGAACGGCGGGGCGGCGGTGGATCTCCAGTCGGATGACTTGAGCATCGACGCCGGCATGATTCCTGCAGGCCCATCCACGCCCACGACGGATCCTGCTCGCGTGCTGCCGCTTGCCCAGGTCGGACCGATCCGCTCGGGCCGGCTGGTCTACCGCCATCTGGCGAAATCTTTCCAGGATAGCTGCCTGATCTTTGCTTCTGCAAGCCCCGAGGTTCTCGTCCATTTGCCGAAGTGCGCCGTCGTCTTCCATCAGATTTCAGGCGGCGGCTTCATGCTGGATCTCAGCGAGCTGTGGTCGGTGGCCACGGGAAACCAGCGCCGCGCCGGCACTGAACTCGACTACTCGGCCTACCATTTCACAGATACGTTTCCTGCGGAGGGGCGGCCAGCAACCGAACTCCGCGTATATATGGCATATCAAAACCAGTCGGGCTGGTACTACGACGCGCCCAGCCAATCGTACCTGCGCTACGTCGACACCTCGGAACTTGACCAGGTCGGCATCCTGCACCCCGAGACCGATCGACTCACCGGGCGACAGCTGAGTGTCCAGAATCTCATTGTCATGTTCGCCAACCATCGCGTGATCTCACCCACCAACTTGGATATTCGCCTGGATCCCGGAAGATCTGGCAAGGCCATCCTGTTCCGGGACGGCCAGGCGCTCGACATCGAGTGGCACAACCCCGGGGAGGATCAGAATGGCCATGGGCGCCCGATCCAGTTCCGCATGACGAACGGGGAGCCGGCACCACTCAGGCCTGGACACACGTGGGCGATCGTGGTCACCCCTGAGACCACCGTCGACCAGGTGACTGGCGGGCAGTGGCGGCTCACCTTCGCGCAGCCCTACGGTTCCAAGTGACATGTCAGTGGAAGCGCAGACCTTGGGTGCCGGCTTGTGCCCACGGATCATAGGAGGGAGAGGCCATGAGCAGTGAGCGAGAGGCGTTGATCCTGAGTGCCGCGCGCACACCAATCGGAAGATTCCAGGGGGCCTTGAGCAGTGTCTCGGCCGCCCGGCTGGGTGCGGCGGTGGTAAGAGCCGTCGTGCAAAGGGCGGGCGTGGACGCGGCGGACATTGAAGAGGTGATCATGGGAAGCGTGGTGCAGGCGGGCCAAGGTCAGGCGCCCGCGCGCCAGGCAAGCCTCTGGGGCGGGGTTCCGGCCTCCGTCGGAGCCACAACCGTCAACAAGGTTTGTGGTTCGAGCCTGAAAGCGGCCATGCTGGCGGCGCAGGCGGTTCGGGCAGGCGATGCCGACCTGCTGTTGGCCGGCGGTTTTGAATCCATGAGTCGAGCCCCGTACCTGGTGGCGGGCCGCTCGGGAGAGCTGAAGTTTGGCCATCAGTCATTGACAGATGCTCTGCTGCACGACGGATTGTGGGATCCCTTTGAGAATTGGGGGATGGGCCTCGCCGCCGAATTCATCGCCGACGAGTTTGGTGTGACGCGCGACGCCATGGACAAATACGCGTTGGAAAGCCATCAGAAGGCAGTCGCCGCTCAGGAGGCGGGTAAGTTCAGCGAGGAGATCGTAGCGGTCCAAGTCGCAGGCAGAAAGGGGGAACCACTTCCGGTCGAGCTTGACGAAGGTCCGCGGCGGGAAAGCACACTTGAATCGCTCTCCAGGCTCAAGCCCTCATTCAAGCCGGACGGCAAGGTCACGGCTGGCAATTCCTCGACCATGAACGATGGTGCCGCCGCGCTGGTGGTCGCCTCCCAGGGCTACGCCCAGGCGCGGCAGCTCAAGCCATTGGCGCGTATTGCAGGCTATGCCCAGGCCGCGGTCGAGCCCAAGTACCTGTTTGCCGCTCCCGCGCATGCCTTGCCGAAACTGCTCAAAAGGATCGGCTGGCAGCTTTCGGACATTGATCTGATCGAGATCAACGAGGCCTTCGCCGCGCAAGTACTCGCCGACGGCCTTGCGCTCGCAGACCACGGTTGGGACTGGAAGAAGGTCAACGTCCACGGTGGCGCGATTGCGCTGGGGCACCCCTTGGGAGCCAGTGGAGCCCGTGTGCTCACCACGCTGCTCTATGCCCTTAGGGATCGTGGCCTGAAGAAGGGCATTGCGACACTGTGCCTTGGGGGCGGCGAGGCAGTAGCGATGGCAGTTGAAATGCTCTAGATCCCGCGCGTGGAGCCGTCGCAGTCCTCTTGCGACGCGCCGAAAGGAGCAGCGCACATGAACGCGACAGAACGCACCCGCAAGATCGAGGCATACGGACAGGGGTACGCGTTTCTCGCGCAGACCCTGGCAGACATTCCGCCCGAGGCCTGGAAGCACAAGCCCTCCCCCGAGGAATGGTCGGTGCACGAGATCGTTGTGCACATGGCGGACAGCGAGTCCATGGCCGCGCTGCGCATTCGCAAGCTCATTGTGGAACCGGGCAGCACGCTCATGGCCTACGAAGAATCCAAGTGGGCGGATGCCCTGAACTATCTGAACCAGAACGCGCAAGACTGCCTGCAGATCATCCAGCTGGCCCGCCGGAGCACCTACGGCCTGCTCAAGTCCGTACCCGATCGAGTCCTGGATCACGCCGTCAAACATCCTGAAATGGGTGAGCCATACACATTCGACACCTGGCTCGAGATCTACTCACGTCACATCCCCGATCATATAGAACAGATCAAGCGGGCCGCCCAGGATTGGGAGCGGCACAAGGACCGCCCGCAGTAGGAGGAGCCC
>DATIPW010000042.1:0-2131 GCA_035471605.1 Anaerolineales bacterium
GGGCTGGCTTGAAACCGAAGCGAACCGTGGCGCTGTGGCCTGTCAGCGATGCGCGCCCACGGCAAGGCGCTTGCGGCCCTTGGCGCGACGGCGCTTCAGGACCTGGCGGCCCTTCTTGGTGGCCATGCGGGCGCGGAACCCGTGGGTCCGCTTCCGCTTGATTTTGCTTGGCTGGTAGGTGCGCTTCATGGCAGCGGCCTTAAATCTTTAAGAAAACAAGGACATGCCCATACGGGCAAAGGGGCGCAAGATTAAGGTTCGGCTGGGCCCAAGTCAACAAGCATCGCGGCCGGCTGGGGCGTGTCCGGGCTCACCGGGCCGCCGCCTGGCGCGCTCCGGCAGAGGAGCCTGCCTGGCGGGTCTCCGTCCCTGTGGATAACTCTGGCGCGGAGCAACCGCCAGCGATAGACTTCCCGGCCTTTCCAGTCATTCGTCATCAGGACGGTCCAGGGGGACTGGCTCGTGCACGGCTCGCTTTGGCATCGCTGTCTGCGCCAGCTCGAAGGCGAAGTACCCGAACAGCTGTTCAATACCTGGGTGCGGCCACTTCAGGCTGTCGATTCCGAGGGTGTCTTGCGCCTGCTGGCGCCGAATCGTTTCGTGGTGGACTGGATTCAGCAGAACTTGTATTCACGAATTGTAGAGCTTGCGTCGCGCGAATCGGCTTCGGGCAGCCAGCAAGTGATCGTCGAGGTCGGCTCCCGCCCACGGCTTGCCGCGGCGCCGGGCCCAGGCGCTCCCGGCGCCGCGCCGCCGGCCAGCCGGGACGCCCCGGCGGTCGTGGGTGGCCGGATCAATCCGGATTTCACTTTCGAGAATTTTGTCGAGGGCAAGAGCAACCAGCTTGCCAGGGCGGCCGCCGTCCAGGTCGCGGAGAATCCCGGCCGCGCCTATAACCCGCTGTTCATCTACGGCGGTGTCGGCCTGGGCAAGACGCACCTCATGCACGCCGTGGGCAACACGCTCAGGCAGCGCAACCCTGACGCGCGGGTGGCCTACGTGCACAGCGAGCGCTTCGTCAGCGACATGGTGCGCGCGCTGCAACACAACAGCATCGCCGAATTCAAGCAGACCTATCGCACGCTCGACGCATTGCTGATCGACGACATCCAGTTTTTCGCCGGCAAGGATCGCTCTCAGGAAGAGTTCTTCCACACGTTCAACACGCTGCTCGAGGGCCAGCAGCAGGTGATCCTGACCTGCGACCGCTACCCGAAGGAGGTGGCCGGGCTCGAGGAGCGGCTGAAATCGCGCTTTGGCTGGGGCCTCACGGTTGCCATCGAGCCGCCGGAGCTCGAGACCTGCGTCGCGATCCTCATGTCCAAGGCGCAGGCAAGCGCGGTCGCGCTGCCGGAGGAAGTGGCGTTTTTCATCGCCAAGCGCATCCGCTCCAACGTCCGTGAGCTCGAGGGCTCGTTGCGCCGCGTGATCGCGAACTCGCGCTTTACCGGGCGGCCCATCACGCTCGATTTCGCCAAGGAGGCGCTGCGCGACCTGCTGGCGCTGCAGGAGCGCCTGGTCACGATCGAAAACATCCAGAAGACGGCGGCGGAGTATTTCAAGATCCGCGTGGCCGACCTGTTGTCCAAGCGCCGGAACCGCTCGATCGCCCGGCCGCGGCAGGTGGCGATGGCGCTGGCGCGCGAACTGACGAACCATAGCCTGCCGGAGATCGGCGACGCCTTCGGCGGGCGCGACCACACCACCGTCATGCACGCCTGCGACCGGGTGAGGGATTTGCGTGAAACTGATAGGCGCATGGGCGAGGATTACCTCAACCTGTTGAGAATCCTGACCGGTTGATGTGGATAATGTGTGGGTGGCCGGGGGATGGTTTTTCGTCCACAGCTCGCCCACAGGGGGGGCATAGCCTGCGGCGTGTTTGCTCCGTATGCTGTGCCCAGGCCAACAGGCTGAAAGACCGGGTTTTTTAGTGCTTTTCCACCGATCCTGGCTTGCTCTGTATCTACAACAACTATCCTAAGGTTTTCTCGTTTTACCAAGAAATGAAAACCAATTGAGCGGGAGCGCAGATGAAGTTCACTGCCGAGCGTGAAGACATCCTGGCCGCATTGCAGGCCGCCATCGGCGTGGTTGAACGCCGCCAGACCATGCCGATCCTGGCCAACGT